>JAQYWP010000202.1 GCA_029379285.1 Rhizonema sp. PD38 | reverse complement strand
CAATTATGAGTAGGCTTCTGGAAAACAAGTGCGAAGATAAAACACTTATAAAGCTATTATCTCTTAGAACTTAAACAAGAGATTACCTTCAGTAACAACTAACCAATTAATAAATTTTAGGGTGAGTAAAAACTGCCTTCACCTACTCTTTATTCATTTCAAAATTGGAGTCAAAAACAATGACAACCGCTCCCATTGATGTCAGTAAATATCAGAACCTTGCAGAAGCTGCTGATAAACTTTTAGAACCATTAGGTATTGATATAACCCCCATTCCAGACATTCTCAACGATTGCCCCCTCCGAAAGGGAGAATACACGCGAGAGGGTCTTAAAACTACAATTAGTTGCGACCTCAGATTTATCCTCGCTGGAGATGCAGAGGGAAACGCGACAAAAGAACTGGAGGCTAGTCTTACCATTGAAGTCAAGAGCCAAACTCAGAAAGAGTATATCGGTCAATTGATCTATCCTTTGGCAGAAAACAAGAGTCTCGTTTTTGATTTTCAGTTTAAGAGCGGCACAACATCAAGTATTTTCGTCGCGACTAGCGCTATGGAAGAAAGTTTCCCTCTAGTCAATTTTGGTGGAGCGTTGCCGGGTCTAGAGGGTGTAATTCCCGAAGAGATTGAGATTGGAACCAATTACAACGGTTTGATCGTAATGATAAAATCTGCCACGCCCTGCTCAACTGGTACTATTACTAGAAAATTCCTTTTAGGGCTTGGCTTTAATTCCCAGGACAATCTTAATATTGACTTATCCCAACTGCCCTTAATCGGTACACAGTTTCCCGCAGATCCAGCCAGCAACAACCTGACCATCCAGCTTCTGGTTGCTACCCAAAACTTTACCCACGAAGAACTTACAAACATCAATAAATTCCTGGTAGAGTTAACAGCACCTTTCCAGATTAAGCCGCCGACTACCGCTTCGCAAGAGCTAACCAAAGGGGTTTGCATCGCTGCTTATCTCGAATTAGTCGGGGGATACAAACAAAGCTGGTTTATCCCCTTAGTCAAGCGCCGCACTGGTATTGGTACTCGCAGCCTAACACAAGTGGGTAATCATCGGCTCCTCGCTTCTACCACAAGCACCCCAGAGGAGAGTCCCATCACCTTTGCAGAAAATGGGGCTTGGTTGAAGGTGCAGAGGTCTTTCGGACCAGTTCATATAGAGAAAATTGGACTCCTGTACAAAGACGGGGAAATTCAATTAGTTCCAGAAGCAACTCTACAGATATCTCAGTTTGTTCTTTCGCTCAATGCTCTTTCCGTTAGGGCTTCGCTGAATAATTTTGTTCCTTATTTTAAGCTGGAAGGGTTTGGTTTAGAATATATCAGCGACAGCTTAGAAATTAGTGGCGCTTTTGCGCGTATCCAGAAAGATGACTATGAGGAATACCTGGGCATCGCCTCACTGGGGATGAAAGCCAAAGCGAAAACCCTATCCCTTTCTGCCGTTGGTTCCTTTGCTTATTACAACGGACAACCTGCCTTCTTCCTCTATCTAGCGGTAGATTATCCTTTGGGTGGACCGCCTTTCTTCTTCGTGACAGGACTTGCAGGCGGCTTTGGCTACAACCGTTCTTTGACTGTTCCTCCTTTTGAAGAACTTCCATCGTTCCCGTTAGTGACTCAGGCAGTTGACGGGCCTGGTTCAATAGATTTCGATGATCCCGCTGCATCCGTTGGCGATCAATTGGATAACCTCGCCAAATATATCCAGCTTTCTCCGGGTTCGGGGTTCTTGGCAATTGGGGTGAAGTTTACCTCCTTTAAGTTAGTCGATAGCTTTGCGCTGTTGACCGTTGCCATTAACGAAGACAACTTTGAGTTAAATTTAATCGGTAATTCTAGGTTAGTTGTTCCTCCTGAGGAATCGGGTTTACCCCCGGTAGCTCAAGCGGAGATTCTTCTCCAAGCACGGTTTGCTCCGAGTGAAGGCGTTCTCTCAGTTCAAGCCCAGCTTACCCCGGCTTCGTATATCCTCTCAGGCAACTGTCGGTTAACTGGGGGCTTTGCTTTCTGTATCTGGTATGCAGGCGAACACGCAGGCGATTTTGTGATTACTTTAGGAGGCTACCATCCCGCTTTCAAAGTTCCCTCTCACTATCCTAAAGTGCCGCGCCTCGGTTTCAAATGGCAGATTGACGGTAATACCTCAATTAGTGGCAAAGCTTACTTTGCTCTTTGTTCCCATGCAGTAATGGCTGGCGGAGAACTGTCCTTTGACTATGACGATGGTTGGGCGTGGGCTTCCTTAAATGTGGGCGCTCACTTTTTAATTTGCTGGAAACCTTACTATTACGACATTCGAGTGCACCTCCACATTAGCGCGGGCATTAGTTTTGTCTCTGGAAGTTTGGGGGTTGATCTTCATCTGTGGGGTCCTGAACTCGGCGGAACATTTAAAATTAGCTTTTGGATTGCCTCAGTCACAGTTAAGTTTGGCGATCAAGGTTCCCGCGATCCTAAACCCATCGGTTGGGACGAGTTCCGTGAGTCATTCTTGCCACCGGATGACGAAATTTGCAGTATCGCTGCTACCGAAGGTTTAGTGAAACAACTCAAGCGAGGCAAGGAAGAGATTTGGATACTCAATCCCAAGCAGTTTGCCTTAGTCACCGATGCTTTCATTCCTTCCAAGAAAGTGTTCGCAGGAGGACAGGAGAAAGACAACAGTGCAGGCTTTGGCATTAACCCAATGGGAATTAAGGCAGGTAATTTAGAAACAGAACACCGTGTCACAATAACCAGAAAAGACGATTTAGATGATTGGGTTTCGGTTGAAGACCAATTCAGCTTTGAACCCGTAACAAAAAAAGCACCGACAGCACTGTGGGGAGAACCTCGCCTTACTGATAAAGGACGATTGAAGCTTCCTGAGACGAATGGGCAGCAATTTGTGGAAGGTACTCTCTCCGGTTTGCGCATCGTTCCTGCACAAGAGCCTGATCCTGGCGATACCGAGGATATTCAAGTTGCCGAACTTCAGTATGACACGCAACTGTTTGATCCGCATTATTCGTGGGAAACGCTTCCTGCTTTCGGGGCAAGTACAGCCGATGATGCCGAACGCAGAAAGAAAATTCGGGATACTGTCGCCAGTAACACCAACCGCAACTCGATTTTATCAGCATTAGGCTTCGATCCTGCTGAAATGGTGAGTGTTAATGCTGTGATCGCCGATGCTTTTGTCTTTGCCCCGCTCGTGAAATAAGTCAAGACTTACACCCTGGAGTCGGCAGTAGGAAGTGGAGAGTCGAGATGTAATTAGGCTTTTCCCGATTCCCGAAAACCTAGATTTTTCGTTGAGATACGTAAGTCCTGATAGGTCATCCAGATGTAATTAAAAGCTTTTCCCGATTCCCGAAAACCTAGATTTCTCGTTGAGATGCGTAAGTCCTGATAAGTCATCCAAAGGAGCCATCAATTATGCGTACAAGAAATGCCCGACAAGGAAAAAATGTCCCAGAAGGAAAAGTAGAGTTCATCCAGTACCACCAACCCTTTATGGAAAGTGGTGAATATCGCCTCAACGTCGAACAAACCATCGCAGCTTCTGATAAAGTTGACAGCAAAATTTTTTCCCGCGAGATTACTTTTATTGTCTCAGGAGAACGCTTCGGTCCTTTGGCACCAACAGACATTCACGCCGTTTTTCCTCCAGCCGACACTATTGGAGATCATTCCAACGTCCTACCTCATATCAGCCTCAAGCGCAGTACCCTACCTTGGGAACGCTTTCTCGACTCCGGAGGAGTCGATAATAACCTCACTTGGTTGGTATTATTGCTATTTCGAGAATCGGATTTTGCCAACGAGTCAGAAAAACCAAAACTGCAAAGTCTCAGCCTCAGCGAATTACTAGCAACTTCCACCGCTAAATTTCCCAAAATTTCACTCGAACCCGGACAACACCCAGAAGAGCGAGTAAATGTTATTGATGTCAAAAAGAAATACTTGCAACCACTGCTTCCTACTAAAGCTGATCTTGCTTTCCTCGCTCATACCCGCCAAGCCAAAGATAAGAACGGCAATCCCGAAGGAGAACAACTGGCAACAATTATATGCGATCGCCTTGGCGAACCTAATGGTGTCAGTACCGCTTATTTAGTTTCCATCGAAGGTCGTTATCAAGATGGAGATACAGACAGCTTTGATTTCGATAATGCAGGCAATGAAGATTTAATCCGCTTGGTAACACTTGCTAACTGGAGTTTTGGTTGCATCGATCCCGAACAAAGTTTTACCCAGTTACTGATGAAGCTTAACGGTAACCCCAGTTCCCCGCGACTGCCAAAAAGCAGCGATTCGGCTGTAGATAAATTTCTGGCTCAAAGCTATATCCCCCTGCCTCATGCGATGCGTGAGGGCAGTAAAACCGTTTCTTGGTACAGAGGTCCGTTAATTTCTGGATCTCAACCAGACACGTTTAAACTTCCCGTGCGGGCTGCCGACGAACTGGTGCGCTACGATTCGAGTACGGGGTTATTTGATAGCTCTTATGCCGCAGCTTGGCAATTGGGACGAATGTTGACACTGCAAAATCAACGCCTAGCCATTGAACTGTTCAACTGGAAGCGGGAAAACGCCCAAAACCTAGAGCAAATACAGCAACAGATAATTAATCCCCCCTTTCGCAGTTATCGGCAAGTTGGACAGGAAATGACCACTCCTCCTGAGGCGATCGCAGATTGGTTTTATAATCTAGAAATCTTGCGGGGAATTCCCTTTAACTATCTACTTCCTGACGAACGCCTCCTCCCAGCAGAATCTATTCGTTTCTTTTGGGTCGATTCAGTATGGGTAGACTGCTTGCAAGATGGAGCATTTAGCGTCGGACGGGTGACTCCTTCTGATGTCAAGCAAGATGGCAAAATGCGCTCAGGTAGGTCACTGCGCTCAGGAGATAGAACGATTACCGGGTGTATTTTGCGATCACAAGTCGTCTCTGGTTGGCCAGATCTCCTAGTTGATGCTTACGATAATATAGTTGACATTTTAGGATTCATTGCACCAGACGAGGCAACTCCCTTAGTCCGCTTGCGGATGGAAAAATTAGCACCAGATGTGTTGATTTGCCTATTCAAAGGAGAAATCAAAACAGTGGACATTCACCAAAAACCAGAAGGAATGCACTTTGGTTTAGATGCTCCAAGTAACGCGTCTGATAAATTTACCAAAAACTTACGCGATCTTAAGGGCGAGGGTAGCGATGATTTAATTATCGAGGATATTCCCTGGCGCAATCCAACCAAAGGAATTGTCAACATTTCTGCAATGGTTGATCAAATGAAAACCCTATTAAAACCAAGCCAATTTACTTCAGCCCAATTTGGCTTACAGATGATTGAGGGAGTGCAAAAAGTCAGGTTCACTTTTAAAAATGTGTAACCAATTGCATTCGGAACAAGCTGAAAGTAAGTGAATTTTGTTATCGAATAAATCTGGGTAGTGCTCTAGAAGTAACGATACTAGAACACTACTGACTGTTTACCCTCTGGAAGGGTTGCCCAAGCGATGGGGAGGATTTTAGCGGTAATTGGCACTCCTGCCCGTTCGCCCAAACCTCGCGGAAAATCTCCATGTGACTTGAATGAAAAAATGAGCTTTTAGCCCACTTTACGGGTTCAAGTCAGATTTTGGCGATCAACACGGGAACTCGTTTTAAGGCAGAGGGCAGGAGGCAGCTATGCTGAAGGTTTGGAAACCTTCTACAGCAGTAACTTCGGATATTTTCCTTTCTTTTCCTTCTGCCCTCTGCCCGTGACTCATAGCTGCCTTACCCCCAAGCAAGATCACCAAATTCTGACAAGAACCACGCTATGGTTCAAATCACAAGATCAATCTACGCAAAAGGAGAAACAGGTAATGTAGACTCAATTAAAACCACGCAAGCAATTTTGATTGGAATCGATAACGCGTCTGATAGATCAGAAGCTCCTCTAAAAGGCCTCGAAAGTTTAGCAAGTTACCTTATAGACACTGGTTATTAAAATACCGGAAGACTGTTAACATTCAGTTAATCTAAGCATGGGAGCCTCCCCCCATGCTCGGTTTTGAAACTTCAAAATCCTGTCCTGCCACCAAATACAATTACGTAACTCTTACTGAATTTATGGTTCAAAATTTTTCTCAAATTATGATTCAGAGCAGTTGTTACCCGAACGAATTCCCCGTAATAATCAAGCGAGTTGTGAAAAAACCTGTATCAAAGTTTCGTTCTAAAAGACAAAAACACAGAGGGACTGGACAACGAGTCGAAGCTCCCAAATTTCACATTTCTAATCAGCTTTTTAGCCTTAACTGAACCGTATTGCTTAATAACACGGTTACGAGTAGTACGAATTACACTTTTGGTTGACCAATCGTAGATGTTGAGAAATCGACTTAAGGCGCTGGCTGACTTACTTTTACTGTGTTCAGGTAGGGGATACCCCTGTGCCTGTAAGAACAATCCCAACATCGCTTCAAGATTTTCTTGTTGGTAAACAGAGGGCATCAGTGATAGTAAGGTGTAAACGCTTGTTTTGTCCCGCGCCTAAGAATTGAAACCATTTTTCAAGCTGAATTCATATACTGGAGTTTAGACTAAGACACGAAAAATAACCTAGCAATGCTAGGTAAAGTAAACTTGCATTAAAAAGTTAACAAGATATAAACACTAAGCTGATTTAGCAGTTTGTTTTCGGTGCCTAGAAGTTCGTTTTTTGACAATAGGATAGCGGTTTTTACGTTGTCGCTGCTGCCCTGCTTTCCAACCAGGAGATTTTCCTCGGGGTTTTGGAGAACTTGCAGGTGAACCAATCGCCGCTAAAACTGCTCCCATAGACTGAGCAACTCTTCCAGGGGTTAATTGTTCGATTGATTTTTGCCAAGGGAGAGGATTATCCAG
Organism: Rhizonema sp. PD38; assembly: GCA_029379285.1. Taxonomy (GTDB): domain Bacteria; phylum Cyanobacteriota; class Cyanobacteriia; order Cyanobacteriales; family Nostocaceae; genus Rhizonema. Next base: position 3,912 of record JAQYWP010000202.1, on the reverse strand, counting down.
TACAATATCACGAGCCAACCATAGTTCCCAAGAGATGATCGGCATAAGGTCACTCCATCTTTCGCATTGCTTGGGTGTAGAAAATTTAGGAACAGTCCAATGTAAACGTTGTTTAATAAAGCGATACCAATGGTCAACAGCAAAACGTCTCAGGTATAGTCGCCAAACTTCGGATATTGAAGGCATTTCTTCACCAACCCAAGCCAACCATAGTGGCTTGGTGACTCTTGTTGAACCATCTTCTTTAAGCCTTTCAACAAGTAGTATTGACATCGGATGTTTCGCGGCACCTCGAAAATGCAGGTCATGCCAAAGATGAATTTTGATGCGTCCAAGTTTCGTGTCCAAAAGTTCTAAAATTTGGATAGGTTTCGTCCAGGTTTCTGAATCCGAAAGCTTAAACTTACTACCATGAACACGGGGTCTGCCTCTACCACAGTAAGCTGATGGAGGACTCCATAAACATAAGTTTGAGCGTAACCGCATTAATTTATCAGCGTTGATATCGGCAGTTTTTAATACAAAAGGAGCGCATCCATACTCACTATCCCATAAGCTGATAGGGCGTGAAGGCAAGTACTTGCACACTTGCTTCAGTTGCCATACCGCCTTTGAAATTGGGCTTTCCCAGCTAGTTATCCTTTCATGCCGTAAAGGCAAAGCCCAGCTCCCGGATTCTTCAGGAACCCAAACAATGCTACTATAGCCCTCGCCTGGTGCAACTGGCTTATTATTGGGTATTCCAGTAACATAATGCTCGGTTGTGCGGTCTTGTAATGTCACGGCGTGCGGTCTTGCCCAAGCCGTATGGTCTCCTGCTAGTATTATCCGCGACTTGTCTTGTGGCAGTGGTATTTGCTCAATGTATAATCGCATTAACTTGTTGCGTTGGGGTCTTGAGTCTTCTACTGCCTCATAAATACTTGGCCACTTCCGGCGAAAAACAGGTGATAAAGATAACTCTGCTAAACTATAAATTTTACGTGTGAGTAAAACTGCATCTTTTAGTTCAAACATTGAGTCATGCGCTCGACACAAATTTTCATATGCTGCTTGACGGAATGCTTTGAGTTTGGAAATAGAATTCATAGTGGTAGACGAAAGTTGGTATCAAAAACCATTCCCCATAAGGATTCGGCTTGTTTAAGCCCTCAAAGTGCTAAATTAAGCGCAACAAGCGATTATTCAAGCCCTGAAAACGTTAAATTAAGCGGAACAAGGGACTATTTAAGCCGCGATCAACCTCCAGAACCCCTGACAGGCAACGATTCCAACGTCCCTCAGACTTATTCAGACTTTATTCAAACTCTCTCAGAAAGCGAGCGAGCGAATTTTCTACATTTCTGTGAGGAAGCTACCACAAATCTGAGTCAGCAGGTGAACGATATTGAGGCTTGGTTGGCTCATAAAACCAAAGCTGGTTTGAACCGTTGGGAGGTTTATCACCAAAAATTTAAGGCGAAGCAAAAAACACAAACCAACAAATCCAAAAGCAGTTCCAGCAGCAAAATGATGAATAAGTTTCAACTCGAAATTGAGCAGCAGCGGCAGCGAGCAGAAAAAGCTTGGTTTGAATCGTCGTCAGCCACTGAAACAGGAGGCACAGCATGATGGATAAATTGCCTCCCCAGAACATCGATGCTGAAGAAGCTATCCTTGGTGGTTGTTTGCTTGACCCAGACGCAATTGATAGAATCAGCGATCGCTTGATTCCATCCGCTTTTTACGTAAGCACCCATAAAGATATTTATCTTGCAGTGCTGCGCCTTCATTCGGTAGGCAAACCAACGGACTTGCTTGCGGTCACAAATTGGCTTGCTGACCACGATCTGCTTCAAAGTATTGGCGGTAAAAATAAATTAGCCTCGCTTGTAGACCGTACAGTTTCAGCCGTCAACATTGACGCAATAGCCGAGTTGGTAATGAACAAATACCTCCGGCGTCAATTAATTAAAGCGGGCAATGAAATTATGGAGCTAGGTTACCAGACAGAAGCTGAGTTATCCATTATACTCGATTCCGCAGAACAAAAAGTTTTCCGACTTTCTAACCAAAGGCTTAATTCAAACACTGAACATAACAGCGAGATTACTATTGCTGCTTACAACCAGTTAAAGGAAATTAGTCCGATTTATCCTACTGGATTCTACAATTTAGATAAGTTATTTGTGGGATTCGAGCCGGGAACGCTGACTATAGTTGCTGGCAGACCGTCAATGGGCAAAAGTGCTATTTCATTATGCCTTGCGCTTCAAATAATGTTACGTGAGAAGCTACCTGTCATCCTAATTTCGCTGGAGATGACCAAACAACAGTTGGAGTATAGGTTGTGGAGTTTAATTAGTGTTACAACTGAGTACAAAGATTTTGACTTAATTCCCCTGTTAAGCGATCGCATCCGCAGACACCGGGCAAAACTAGAACCCTTAGCTGACTGGGAATTCAATAGCATTGCCAAAATTGTCAATATTGTCAGAGATTTACCACTGTACATAAATGATAGCCGAAGCATTACCGTTTCTGGAATTGCTTCCGAATGCCGTCAAGTTAAAGCAAAAGTTGGAAAGCTAGGGCTAGTTGTAGTTGATTACCTCCAAATGATGGCAGAAGATACCCAAGGCAACCGCAGCTACGAACTAGGAGATGTGGCGAGGGGACTTTACAAAATGGCAGGGGAATTATACGAAGTTGCCAAAGATAGTATCTTTACAATTCGTTACAATTCGTTAGATATTACAGAGCCAATCAAAGCCTGCGGCACCTTTAACGATATGGGGATTTTGCATTAACCAAAGGCAACGTTGGGATAAAATGGTTTCCAAGGTATCGAGATCATTCCAAACTCGGTTAGCTAAACGTTCGCGCAGCAGAGACCAGACACATTCAGTAGGGTTGAGTTGTGGAGTATAAGGAGGAATAGGGTAAAGAATTAAACCGTCAGGAACACGCAATTTGTGGCTACTATGCCATCCAGCTTGGTCAAGCAGTAAAATAATCAATTTCTGGTGATCACAATTGACTTGTTGAGTGAAGGTGTTTAAGGCTATTTGCATCACCTTGGTATTAACTCGTGGTAGGATGAAGAAGCAGCTTTCGCCTGTAGTGGGCTGGATAAAACCATAAGTATATAGCCACTGATACACTGGGCGATGAAGCGCCTCTGGTCTTTGAGAGCGCGATCGCCCAAGTACGCCGTACAATTGGTTGTAGTCCTAGACGTGCCTCATCCTGTGTCCAAACTTCCACCTGTTTGTGGGGAAACAGCCAACGCATCAAACGTACAAATTCTGTAAACTCTTGCTTAAAGGCTAGTCTTTGTTCTAAAGTGGCGCTTTTGGTATGGAGTGGACGTGGTTGTTGTAGTGTAAACCCTAATCGTCTCAGATATTCCCAGGCTGTCGTCCGATGTACTTTAATGCTAAAGAATTGCTCAATCAGTTCCCCAACCTTTGGTCCACTCCACAATCCACCATCATCGGGTGGTGTCTGCAAGCGTTCAAATAGTTGCTGTTGTTGCTCCTGTGTTAACGCTCGTGCTTTTCCACCTGGTTGCCCTACATGTCCATCAACCAATCCTATCGAACCCAAATCATTGTATCGACGGGCAATTTTCCGTACCCAATCTGCACTCAAGCCTGTAATTTCAGCCACTTGCTCTACTTTCATTGGGTTTGTTGGCCGACTTAGCAAGCGGATCACTAGCCAACGTGTGCGTTCTGCTCCATTTCGACACCTTCGGTAGCGACGGGTCAATTCTGCGTACTCCAAGTGCGGCACAATTTGAATTCTTGAGCGTGGCATAGTTGATGATATTATTTTTTCTTCTATCAAATAATACTATCTTTGGCAACTTCGTATTAGACTTTTTATCTGAGGCTATGCCCAATGTGACTTTAGATAAAATAGCTGCGG
>JAQYWP010001181.1 GCA_029379285.1 Rhizonema sp. PD38 | reverse complement strand
AATTACCGATCAAGCAAGTCTGCCTGTCAATAGGGTTTGAGACGCGCTAACCCTGCATCCAATGATTGATAACTGCAGCGTTTGATATGTTTCTCAAGTACAGCTAGTTTATCTATATATAGTACGAGGTTTTAAAGATTGGCGCTTGTAGTCAATATACCTATCCCATAACTCTGAAATTGTTAGTACTTTTTGCGGTTACGTTGGATTGACTATGGATAGATGTCGCTGTAGCTTGTACTTAGACAATGTTTCATCAAAGCAGTCAGCTTGGATATCTAGTTTTATTTGATGCGCTTTTTGTTCAGCTAATTTTCGATTTTCTGTTGTGTCTTTTAGCCCTAAGGTTAAACTGTATCGCAGTCCATTAACTCGCCAACGTAATCTTAACCTGTCTCGGAAGTTCTCTACTGTTACAGTGCCTTTACTAAACTTCTTTAAATTTGTCCTGCTTTCCATTTGAGTATCAAATGGGTATCAATTTAGGCGTTCTACTATTATGATACCCATTTGATACCCAAATGGCAAAAAAATAGCCGTAAAGCATAGTAAAAATTATCTTCAAATAACATTGTTGCTTCTACATCTAAAAAAACTTACTGCTACAATCTCTTGATATATAAGGCTTTCAAGGCTTTACAAGATTTAAAATTTTAAAAGCCCGCGATGAGGATTGAACTCATGACCTCACCCTTACCAAGGGTGTGCTCTACCACTGAGCCACGCGGGCAAATTGATAATCAAGAATTAGATATTAGAAGTAATAAGTTAAACTTGTCACTTACTACTCCTAACTTATACATGTGGGCCGAGCTAGATTTGAACTAGCGTAGGCGTAAGCCAGCGGATTTACAGTCCGCCTCCATTAACCACTCGGACATCGACCCTTGGTCACCACGATTACTTATAGTATCACAACTCTTTTGAATTGCCAAGGGTATTTGAAAAAAAATTAGGAGTGAGGAGTTAAAAGATATTGTTCTCCTTTAACCCAAGAGTTCACCTGTTTCTTGCAGAGAGTGCAAGCGACGGTAAATTCCCTTTTGCTGTAAAAGTTCGTCATGGCTACCGACTTCCACAATCTTGCCTTGATCCAAAACCACGATCTTATCTGCTTCGCGTACTGTACTAAGACGGTGGGCAATGATAATTGTTGTGCGGGTTCCCAGAACAGATCGCATTGCCATCTGAATAGAACGTTCCGACTCATAATCCAGGCTGGAGGTGGCTTCGTCAAAAATAAGTACATCTGGTTCCACAAGCAAAGCTCTGGCAATTCCCAAGCGTTGTCTTTGTCCACCAGATAACCTGACTCCCCTTTCACCTACCATTGTGTAGTAACCGTCGCTTAGGTGCTGGATGACTTCATCGAGTCTGGCTATTTTACAGGCTTCCTCAATTTGCTCAAAACTAGCATTTAGCTTGCCATACTTCAAGTTGTCTAGCAAAGTACCGTTGAAAACGTCTACTTCTTGGTGAACGATTGCTAACCTTCGCCTGTATTTGCCAACTTCCATTGTGCTAATATCTTGACCGTCAATTAGAATTTGACCGGATTGAGGTTTAAAGTACCGCAATAGCAGCTTTACTAAAGTAGATTTACCAGAACCTGATCGCCCCACTAACGCCACTGTTTGATAAGGTTCAATCAATAAATTAATGTCATCCAAAACTCGGCGGTTAGCTTCATATTCAAAACTGACGTGAGATAACTCTACTTTTCCAGTAAATTGATACGCTGCATCTTCCTCGTTTCGTGCTTCTAAAAGCTCAACTTTATCGATTTCGTCCTTTTGTTTAAGGAACTCGTGATACCGCAGCATTGAAGGATAGCGACGGGCAAAAATCTCCGCGAGGATGCTAATAGGTTCCAACTCAGAGTAAGCCATGCTGGAAAGAGTTAATGTCATAATAAATTGACCAAGGGAAATCTTTCCGTTTAATGTTGCTGCTAAAGTCAAACCTAGGATCGTAAACAAGCAGCACTCAACAACAGTTCTCCGCAAGGTTGCCAGTTTTACATAACTCTTGTGAATGCGCTTAATAACTACGGTTAACTCACGGGCTAAACGTCGATTTTGTCGTTTTAGTTCCTGTGCTTCCGTAGAAAATGCTTTGACTGTTTTAATGTTGGTAACGATTTCGGATGTCCGGCTTTCAGTGTCTTCTATATATTTATCCAAGCGGTTATCGTGCCAAACGATCCGCTTCAACTTCGTCATAGTGTAGGTAAGGATAGCGACAAAGGAAATCAAGTATAAAATCGCAATCCGCCACTCAACAAACCAGATAAACGCAAAAATTCCGCATAATCGGAAAAATTTAGGAATCAACTGTCCAGCAATTTCTGGGTATGAGAAGGTATGATTTAAGAGACCTTTGGTTACTCTTGCTGCAATACGTCCAGGGTTATTTTCGTCATAAAATTCCAGTGGCAGAGTGAGAATTTTTTCTATGGCTTTTTGACTCTGCTCCCGACGTGCTGTTAAAGCTATATCCCAGTGAAACCAACTTGTTAACCAAGGTTGAGTGGGTGCTCTTAATACAGTACTCACAAAAATTAAACTCAGTAAGACACCTATAGATAAAGGGTTGCTGACTGGATAATTGATGGTTTTTGCAAAAGTAGCGATCGCACTAATCAGTGGTTTGTCTAATGGTTGACCAGATAAAATGTTTAAAATCTGCCCGATTGCATAAGGTACAACCAAATCCATAATTTCGTAGATACTGGAGGCAGCAATACTGAAAATACTGGGCTTCCAGTAGGGACGGAAGTAGTTCAGAATATCTTGAAATTTTGCTGATTCCATGATTTTTTAACTTAGGAACACCCAATCAATGGGGACTAAGATAGATGCAACATAAAAATGTTACAGTTGTAATACAAAAG
>JAQYWP010001180.1 GCA_029379285.1 Rhizonema sp. PD38 | reverse complement strand
CCTCAATATTCTGTTTTTTGTATTGGTAGCTTTCTTTGTTCAAAGAAAAGGAGGTTTATCATATTTAACAGCTAAAGTTTTTCATAAAGCAAATTATGACAATTTAGGCAAAACTGTCTATCATCCTGCATATCTCCATAAGAAAAACCAGTTTGAGACACTTCCTAAATCAGACTTAGGAATTATTTTTTTAGGTGATAGCTTAACTGATGAAGGCGAATGGACAGAGTTGTTAGAAGCAAAAATAAAAAAACGTGGTATTGGCAGTGATACAACAGATAGAATGTTAAATCGCCTAAACGAAATAGTAGAGTCCAATCCAAAAAAGATTTTCTTAATAGTTGGTATTAATGACTTGATAAATGAGGGGAGAACTGTAGAAAAAACTTTGGAATACTACAAAATGATTATTGCTTTTTTTCGCAATAAAATACCAAATACAGAAGTATTTATTCAAAGCGTTTTACCTATAAACAATCAAGTGACTCGTTATTGGCAAAATATTAACAAAGTAGTTGAACTGAATTCACACTTAATCGATTTGGCTAAAGATTTTGGATATCAATACATAGATGTGTATTCTCATTTATCAGATTCTCAAAATCAATTAGATCCTCAATATACATTTGATGGAGTTCATTTGAATGGTCAAGGATACTTAGTTTGGAAAGAAGCCATTCAAAAATATGTCCAGTCTTAGATACCCGACTTGTGCGAAGTTGGGTATCTCGTTTTTCACTGCTATGTGTAAGCATTGCTTTAAGTAGCCATGATAAATTGTATATACGTTACGTCAATGCAACTCAGCAATCGTGAGTTTGTAATTGGCGTAGACGTGTTCAAGGTAGCCTCTCCGCTCTTGAGAAGCGGCAAGCCAGTAGCTAGACAGCGCAACTACTAACTGCTTTTGACACTCTCCTGCCTGATACCGTTTCACTTTAAAGTTGATACATTTAGGCAGGCAGGGGATGCAGAGGATGCAAGGGGAGCAGGGGGGGCAAATTGTATCAAGATTTTCGTGAAATGGTATGAAGTACAGGATAAGGCGCACAGCGCCTATCCCTCAGGAGTTTTCTGCATTTTTCTTATATAGCCGTTCTCAGTCAAATCCCATACACTCTAGCCCTCTTAGGAAAGTCTCTCTCCCAAGTTTGGGAGAGGGGTGCCCGTCAGGGCGCGAAGCTCTGGGGACGCGAAATCTGCCGGAGAGAGTACTCTCTCCGGCGAGTTTCGCGGAAGCTTCCGCCCCCAAGACTTCGCACTCTTGAGGGCGGAAGCTTCCGCCCCCAAGACTTCGCACTCTTGAGGGCGTATGGGATGTGACGAAAACAAGAACCCGCTATAATGTCTCCGGATCGATACCCATTGCCCGAAGTTGTTCTGCTAGCAGTTTCTCACGTTGTTCAGCTTGAGTAACACGTTGTTCAGCTTGGGTAGCGCGTTCATCTCCAGTCAGCAAAACAGTTCCATCTTGGTAACACCAACGTAACCAGACATCGTGTCTTCCTTCAAATTCTCCTTCCCACAAGGTAACCCCTAATCCAACTTGCTCTAACCAAGTTTCTTGAGTTTCAAAGTAGCGCCTTCCCCTAAGTTCATAAACACGCAGTACTTGTCCTAATTGCTGAGTCGGATCATAGACTATATAGTAACTGACTCGCATCTGTTCATAAATTCTCAGTTTTTTTCCCAGTTCATCACCTTCTTTATTGGAGACAATTTCAATCACAACTTCTGGTGGTTTACCAAACCGCCAAACCATATAACAACGATTTTGCTTCTCCCACCAGTTTTCAGGCACTTGCACATCAAAGCTAAGGAAAACATCAGGTACAATAGCAGGCTCACCGTCTGTATGGTATATGCCAACATTAGCTGCTGCTAAAATAGTCTGCTCCTGTAAAGAACTGTAAAGAATGCCAACTAAAAGGCGTTGTTGTTTTTCCGATCCAAAATTATCCACAGGCGTATCATCTTCAGTAATTAGCTTGTTGGCATCTGGTACATAGTAATCGTCATCAGCGAGCAAAACTTGCTTAACCATGAGTTTAGCCACCACTTGAGAGCATTATTTTTAGGTTAGTTCATACACCGACACCGGAGAGAAGGAGAACAAATTGCATCGTTCATCTTACTTCCCTTGTTGGGAGTAGCATTTCAAAAGTTAAAATGGCGTGCTTTGGTTGTTATCTTTGGTGAGAACAAACTATATTGCTCGTTGCTCCCACTTGAGTGCAATTCTTGTAACAATAGTAATTACAGCTATTAATTTCAGTCGGCATGACGCCATAACAGACACTCTCAGAAATTATCTCAACTTTAAACGTTCTGTAAACATCTACCTTTAACTGTAAAAAATGATGCTCCTCCAAGATAAACAACAACGCAATTGGAAACCTATCATCAAGCAATTTGAAGCTGTTCTTGGTAAAAAGGGTGTGGTGCAACACCGAGAAGAACTTCTTACTTATGAGTGTGATGGACTAACAAGTTATCGCCAAATTCCTGGTATGGTGGTGCTGCCAAGAACGACAGAACAAGTTGCCGAGGTGGTGAAGATATGCGATCGCCACTCCATTCCCTTTATCGCTCGCGGCGCTGGTACTGGTTTATCAGGTGGGGCGCTGCCGATAGAAGAGTGCGTATTAATCGTTACTTCTTTAATGAGGCAAATACTACATGTCGATTTAGAGACTCAGCGTGTGGTTGTGCAACCTGGAGTCATTAACAACTGGGTGACTCAAACAGTCAGTGGTGCTGGATTTTACTACGCTCCTGACCCTTCCAGTCAAATAATCTGTTCTATTGGTGGCAATGTTGCGGAAAATTCTGGTGGAGTGCATTGCCTGAAGTACGGTGTCACGACTAACCACGTTTTGGGCTTAAAAGTAGTTC
>JAQYWP010001179.1 GCA_029379285.1 Rhizonema sp. PD38 | reverse complement strand
GTAGAATATTATCTTTGAGACTAATAAGGCGTGTTCGCAGATAAACATTTTTCTGCTGATCATAAATATCATTATTTTCTCTATCCGGCGGTACTTTTTTATCTAACAGATCCTCAATATCTGCCATCAGAAACTTATAGCGACGAATTTTCAGGTTATGCTCTTTAATTTGCTCCAAATCATTATTGATACTTTCATACCTTGGCATTCTAGTTAAAGAATCCAGTACCACCTGAACAATATCAGGTTTCAGCATTTGTTTGTATCTATCGTTATTGTAAAAATGGTCTGGACTTGGATCGATATAGAAGAGTTTACGGAATACTGGACGGTCTGCTCTCCGGTGGTAAATTTCTTTAATTGTGTAACTAAAGGGACGATTATCTAGCACACCACCATCAACGAAATGAAGGCGATAGCCTTCGCCTGGATCGTCATCTATTATTTTCTCATCTTGTTTCTTTGATAAGTCGGATCTAATTGGCTTCTGATCAGGCAGGAGCCGATTCTTTTTCAACTTACCCCACTCAACTAGTTTTTGATCAGCTTGTTCTCTATCAGTTAGTTCATGGTCCTGAGGATCAGGAAGCATAACTGTAACAGAAGGGAAAGCTACTGGAAAACAAGAGGTAATTTGACAGAGCTTGGCAAGTGCCTCATAGGTAATATCATCGCTATTATTTATTTGGAAAGGGTTCTTATCTTCATACTCCCGATACTTAAGATGAAAAATTGTGTGATGATCTTTAACATCAATTACACATCCTGTATTATCAAATACTTGATAAATTCTTCCCAAAGTATCGGTACCTGTAACAAATAGATCGAGTTCTCCAAATTCTGAAAACCAATCATCTTCAGGTGCGGGTTCGTTCAAATCCTTAGCACGCTCTTTTAAGGCTTTCTTAATTTCAGATTTATAGTAACCTACGCCATTAAAAAAAGAAGTTTTGTCACATCCATCATCTTTTTTGTCAAAAAGAAGTTTTTGAATATCCCCACTGTCTTTCCAAACACTGGCAAATTCCTCAAATTTAATTTCAGATCTATGCTCCTGGGTGCTATCTGTTTTTTTTCCACGGCTGTTGGCTAGAGCATAACTTAATAAAACCCCATTAATCCCTCCCGCTGAAGTACCTGAGATGATGTCTACCACAATATCAGCATCGGTAAGAGCTTTGATGAGTTTATAAATTCCTCGACCCCGGACAGCGTTATAAAACTCTTGGCAAATTCCATTCATATAGATTGCCAATGAGACACCTCCATATACCACTAGTCCAAGACGATGTTCATGAGAAAAAGCCGGTTTTTTTAGCTTAGATGGCATTCTGTACTCCTTTTTTGAAGCTTTTAATAGGTTAATGAATGAAATTTTTCTTTGTGACAGGACTTAGACAAAAATTAAGCCCAAACTGGCCAGAGGCGCAGTAAATACGTCACGATTAAGGGTAAGCCAACTGAAAAATCGAAAAATAGTAGCAGAAATTACCCTAGGGCAGCTTAGGGTTTTGAACTAGCGAGGACATAAGCCCTCTTTCTACTTCTTATATAGATGTCAGCGAAATCAACTCATGCACTTTAACAAAAGCGAAAAATACGGTAAAAAATTTGATTTATTTATAGAGATAATATGGCTTCGGCTATCCTTAGCCAAGGAGCAATCTTCGGAATGTTATGCCGACGAGAGTTGAAACCGAGCAGTGTGGTTAAAGCCGCTCTATGTACTGCTCATATGGAACCAATACATCTCCCTCTTCTGCTTGACGGATAGCAATATCAAAGTTCATCATCTCCTGCCATGCCAAGAGCATTGATAAAGTCAGATTGCTGGTGAGAAGTGAATAAATATATATTCTGCCTCAGATCACCTCACCGTTACTTCCCTACTCCCTCAAGCCTCGTGTGGCTGCACACAATACTATGGGAGATTTTTTTATCAATAAAACTACTGAACACCCAATCTTAAAATATAAAAAACTTCAGTATTTCTCTGGTTGAAAAAAATATCGCTTAAAAACAATCATAAAGTAATGGCGCTTATCTGGTTGTCAGGATTAATTTTTATATAGGGAGCAGTGGAGGACTCATGAAGCATCATGTTTTAATAGTAGAGTGTCAAAATATAGCAGTTTTAAATATATCGTGAACAATCTTACATTTGTATGAAAAACCGTGGAGAGATTGTAAAAAATATAGAGAAGAAAACGAACCTCAAACAACGCCTTGGCTGACGCCACATCTCTTGACGAAAGCCTTAGCACCCCTTCGGAGAAGCAAGCTACAAAGCAGTGCCTCCGACAGGAAAAGAGAAGGACGCAAAGAGAATAAAGAAGAAAGAGATATATAATTTTCACAAATTATGTATGACTACTATATAGTGGGCAATCCGCTGTAAATCAAGACTAGATCTCTTACTGTTGACATAGTCCACTTATATTAACTTTCTCGATATTAAGTAGGATTGCTATCTTTAATGAGAAAATATCAATTTAATAAAGAAAATGACTAAAGTTATTGTGACTGGAGCAGCTGGATTTATTGGTTCTCATCTTGTAGAAGTTTTATTAAAGCAAGGTGAAGAAGTTATAGGAATAGATGAGTTTAATAATTATTACGATCCTACTTTAAAGCGTAAAAATATAGTACCTTTTCAAAATTATTCCAACTTTAAATTAATCGAGGGAGATATTCAGCTTTTAGATTGGCAAAAACTTTTAGTAGATGTTGAAGTTGTTTACCATCAAGCAGCGCAAGCGGGAGTTAGAGCAAGTTGGGGTAACGGTTTCCGCTCATACACAGAACGAAATATTAACGCCACTCAAATTTTGTTAGAAGCGGCAAAGGATGCTCAACACCTGAAAAGGTTAGTATTTGCTTCTACCGCAAGTGTATAT
>JAQYWP010000201.1 GCA_029379285.1 Rhizonema sp. PD38 | reverse complement strand
TAACCGCGATCGCTCTGAGATAGAAGGGTTAATTGGCTTTTTTGTCAATACCTTAATCATGCGTACCTATCTCGGCGGCAACCCCAGCTTTTTGCAGTTGTTAAGTCGTGTGCGGGAAATTGCTTTGGGCGCATACGCTCATCAGGACTTACCTTTTGAAATGCTAGTTGAAGCATTGCAGCCAGAACGCAATCTCACTCATACGCCACTGTTTCAAGTGATGTTTGTCCTCCAGAATATGCCTATGTCTGGAGTAGGGATGGCTGGCTTAACTATCAGTTCTTTACCAATAGAAAGCCAAACTGCTAAGTTTGATTTAACTTTAGGAATGCAGAAGATTGCTGCTGGACTAGTGGGTGTATGGGAATATAACACTGATTTATTTGATGCGGTCACAATTGAGCACATGACTGGGCATTTTGTCACCTTGTTGGAAGGAATTGTTGCTAACCCACAGCAGCACATAGCACAATTACCACTGCTAACACAACCAGAGCAACAGCAGTTATTATTTAACTGGAACAATACCCAGTCCAATTACCCTTGTGATAAGTGTATCCATCAGTTGTTTGAGGAGCAGGTTCAGCATACACCCGATGCAGTAGCAGTGGTGTATGTAAACGCACAAAGCTCGGCTTCTGGAAGAGTGAGCGAACAACTGACTTACCAGCAGTTAAACACTCGTGCGGATCAATTGGCATACTACTTACGAAGTTTGGGTGTAAAAGCAGATACCTTAGTTGGTATTTGTGTAGAGCGTTCCTTAGAAATGGTTGTGGGATTGCTAGGAATTCTCAAGTCAGGTGGGGCTTATGTACCGATTGACCCCAATTATCCACTAGAGCGGATTAAATTCATGCTAGAGGATGCTGGGGCATCAGTGTTGTTGACCCAAAGTTTTCTCAAAAACCAATTACCTGTGCTGGAACTGCAACACCCACTTCAGGTTATTTGTCTGGATGAGGCAACTTTTACCGCAGAATTAGCAGATAATCCTAGTTCGGCAAATTACAAGAGTGATTTAGCTTATGTCATCTACACCTCTGGTTCCACCGGAAGACCTAAAGGTGTAATGATTGAGCATCAAGCGATCGCCAATCTTAGTCTGGCTTGGGCGAAAACTTGTCAAATTCAATCCGAAAGTCGTTTGCTTCAGTTCGGTTCTTTTAGTTTCGATCTTTCTGTTGCTGAAATTGCTACTACCCTGATCACGGGTGCAAGCTTATATCTGGCAAGCAAAGAAACTTTGTTACCCAGTCAAACCTTAGTTAACTTCTTAGCACAATACAAAATTACCCACAGCTTTTTATCCCCTTCAGCGTTATCTATTTTACCTCAAGCTAATTTGCCCGATTTGCAAAGCCTTGCTGTTGGTGGTGAGGCTTGCCCAGCAGAATTAGTTACCCAGTGGTCGCAGGGACGGCGTTTCTACAATTGCTACGGTCCGACAGAATCGACGGTGACTGCGGCGATCGCACTATGTCAACCCAATGGTAAAAAACCATCCATTGGTAAACCAATATCTAATCTCCGCATCTACATTTTAGATGCGAACAATCAACTATTACCTCCTGGAATACCTGGAGAATTGTGTATCGCGGGAGTTGGTTTAGCACGGGGCTATCTCAACCGTCCTGAAACTAGCGCCGAAAAATTTGTATGTGTGGAATTTTTCGGCGAAACCGAGCGAATTTACAAAACAGGCGATCTGGCAAGATGGCGGCTTGATGGCAACCTTGAATATCTGGGTCGCATTGACGATCAGGTAAAAATACGCGGTTTCCGCATAGAGTTAGGCGAAATTGAAGCAGTACTGAACCAACACAGTGATGTGCAGGTATCTTGTGTCATTGCCCGTGAAGATACCCCTTTACCAGATGGTAATATCGAATACCTAGGACGGATTGATAATCAGGTTAAGGTACGAGGCTTCCGTATTGAGTTGGGCGAAATTGAGACGGTATTGGATCAATCTCCTCATGTACAAACATCTTGTGCGATCGTCCGTGAAGATACCCCTGGTGATAAACGCTTATTTGCCTACATAGTGCCGCATCAGCAATCTACAATCACAAGCAATGAACTGCGGCAATTTCTAAAAGCAAAACTACCAGACTACATGGTGCCAAACGCTTTTGTGATCTTGGAGTCAATGCCACTTACTCCCAACGGGAAAATAGATCGCCGTGCTTTACCCGCACTAGATTTAGACAGCGATGCCTACGGCGCACTAAACCTACGCCCAGATAAATATATAGCACCACGCACGCCAATTGAAGAAATGCTGGCACAAATTTGGTCACAACTCCTCGGAGTAGAACAAGTAGGCATACATGACAACTTTTTTGAACTTGGGGGACACTCACTACTCGCAACTCAATTAATTTCACGTATCCGCGATCAATTTAAAG
Organism: Rhizonema sp. PD38; assembly: GCA_029379285.1. Lineage (GTDB taxonomy): Bacteria > Cyanobacteriota > Cyanobacteriia > Cyanobacteriales > Nostocaceae > Rhizonema. Next base: position 8,412 of record JAQYWP010000201.1, on the reverse strand, counting down.
TCCAACTGCCTTTACGCGAATTGTTCAATGCTGCAACAATAGCCGAATTAGGACAATCTATCAGCAAGTTACAGCAACAAAACTCAGACTCAAAGGTTCCACGTATTCTCCCAAGGAGCAAAAGAAAAGATGATAACTGAAGAATTACCCTTATCTTATGCTCAACAGCGTTTATGGTTTTTAGACCAGTTTGAGCCAAACAGTTCGGCATACAACATACCCATAGCTTTGCGTCTAGGGGGAAATCTTAATCGGGCTGCGCTACAACAAAGCTTCCAAGAGATTATTCGTCGCCATGAAGCGTTACTGAAGCGTTACGCACCAACTTCATTATAGTTGATGGAAAGCCAATACAAGTCATTCACACACAAACAAATTGGACGGTTTCAGTTCTAGATTGGCAACATCTGCTACCAAGGGAACAAGAAATAGCAACACAGCAATTAGCTCAACAAGAAGCCCAACGACCTTTTGATCTGGCAAATGAACCATTAATCAGGGCAGCATTGGTAGTACTGTCCGAGACAGAACACGTTTTATTAGTGTGTATGCACCATGTTGTCTCTGATGCTTGGTCAATGGGTGTGTTTGTTTCTGAACTAGCAACACTATACAATGCTTATTCTCAAGATCAACCTTCACCCCTAGAACCACTGCCGATTCAGTATGCAGATTTTGCACTATGGCAGAGAGACTGGTTACAAGGCTCTGTACTACAAACTCAACTGGAGTACTGGCAACAGCAACTAAAAGATGCACCTGCTTTGTTGCCTCTACCCACAGACAGACCAAGACCTGCTGTGCAGACATTCAACGGTACACACCAAAAGTTTAGACTTTCAGAGGAGTTAACTCAAAAGTTGACAAAACTGAGTCAAGAGCAAGGTTGTACTCTGTTTATGACGCTGTTGGCCGCTTATGATACCCTACTTTATCGTTACACAGGACAAACAGACATTTTGGTAGGGTCTCCCATTGCCAACCGCGAACACAGCGAACTTGAAGGGCTAATTGGCTTTTTTGTCAATACCTTAGTCATGCGTACCTACCTCAGCGGCAACCCCAGCTTTTTGCAGTTGTTAAGTCGTGTTCGGGAAATGGCAATGGATGCATATTCTCATCAGGAATTGCCTTTTGAAATGCTAGTTGAGATATTGCAGCCAGAACGTAATCTCAGTCATACACCACTGTTTCAAGTGATGTTTGTCCTGCAGAATATACCCACCTCTGAAGTAGAGATTGCTAACTTAACTATCAGTTCTTTGCCAGCCAACAATACAACTGCTAAGTTTGATTTAACTTTAGTAATGTACAACTCTCCTGCTGGGCTAGAGGGTTTATGGGAATATAATACTGATTTATTTGATGCGGCTACAATTGAGCGGATGAGTGGGCATTTTGTCACCTTGCTGGAAGGGATTGTTGCTAACCCAGAGGAGACGATTTCACAGTTGCCTCTGCTAACACAACCTGAGCAACAGTTATTAGTTGAATGGAACGGCGATCGGGCAGACTATCCAATAGATAAGTGCATCCATCAGTTATTTGAGGAGCAGATAGAACGTACCCCAGATGCAGTAGCAGTGGTGTACGTAGACGAGCGCAGCGAGGCTTCTCGCAGAGTAAATGAACAACTTACCTACGAGCAGTTGAATTGTCGCGCGAACCAGTTAGCACATTACTTGCGCTTATTGGGTGTAAAAGCAAATACGCTAGTGGGGTTGTGTGTAGAACGCTCACCAGAAATGATTGTGGGATTACTGGGAATTCTGAAAGCAGGCGGGGCTTATGTGCCACTTGCTCCAGATTATCCTACAGAGCGTTTGGCATATATGCTGAACGATTCACAGTTGCAGGTACTGCTGACTCAACAGAAATTGCTTACCAGCTTACCCCAACATACTGCCCATGTCGTCTGTTTAGACACAGACTGGGAGAACATATCGCAACAAGGTAAAGACAATCTTGTTACTGATTTTACAGCTGATAACTTAGCCTATGTTATCTACACTTCCGGGTCAACAGGTAAACCAAAAGGTACTTTAGTTAACCACTACAATGTAGTGCGTCTATTTGCAGCGACAAACTCTTGGTATAATTTCAACTCTCAAGATGTGTGGACACTTTTCCACTCTTATGCGTTTGACTTTTCCGTATGGGAAATTTGGGGTGCTTTGCTGTATGGGGGGCGACTGGTGGTGGTGCCATATTTAGTGACGCGATCACCTGAATCTTTCTATCAGTTATTGTGTCAACAAAAAATTACAGTTCTCAATCAAACACCTTCTGCCTTCCGCCAGTTGATTCAAGCCGAACAAGCGATCAGCTACGGTGAGCGCAATGCGATCGCAACTACTGGCAATTTGAGCTTACGCTTGGTAATTTTCGGTGGAGAAGCCTTAGAAATCAATAGTTTACAGCATTGGTTTGAGCGTCATGGGGATCATATGCCCCAGTTAGTGAATATGTACGGGATTACAGAAACCACCGTACACGTCACCTATCGTCCATTGAGTAAAGCCGATTTAAATTACAGCGCCAGTGTCATTGGTCGTCCGATACCCAACTTACAGGTTTATGTGCTAGATGAATATTTACAGCCAGTGCCAATTGGTGTCACGGGTGAAATGTACGTTGGTGGTGCTGGGGTGACGCGCGGCTATCTCAATCGCCCTGAACTCACAGCAGAACGCTTTATTTCTAATCCCTTCAGAGGGAGCAGGGGAGCAGAGGAGAAATTGCAGCAGTCTTTCTCCTCTACTCCCCATCCCAGAACCTCTGCTTCTTCTGAGTGGCTTTACAGAACAGGGGATAAAGCCCGTTATTTGCCCAATGGTGAGTTAGAGTATTTAGGACGAATTGATAATCAAGTTAAGATTCGTGGCTTCCGCATTGAGTTGGGAGAAATTGAGGCATTATTAGCTTCTCATTCAGGCGTATGGGAAAGTGTAGTGGTGGTTCGGGAAGATGAACCAGGGGACAAACGTTTAGTTGCTTACGTGGTGCCGAAGATAAAACAATCTCTCACCATTCAAGAACTACGTGAGTTTCTAGTCAACCAACTGCCAAGCTACATGGTGCCAAACACCTTCGTACTGCTGGAATCCTTGCTCCTCACCTCTAACGGTAAAGTAGATCGTCGCGCCCTGCCAAAACCAGAGTTAGACAGCACATTGCTAGAAAAATTTGTGGCTCCACGCACTCCATTGGAGGAAATGCTGGCACAGATTTGGGCAGAAGTTCTGAAATTAGACCAAGTAGGCATACATGATAACTTCTTTGAACTTGGCGGAGATTCTATTCTCAGTATTCAAATTATTAGCAGGGCAAAGCAAAAAGGATTGCAACTGACTCTCAAGCAATTGTTTGGGCATCAAACAATTGCAGAATTAGCCACAGTAGCAGACACAATTAAGACTATAGAGGTAGAACAAGGATTAGTCACGGGGACATTACCCCTAACACCAATTCAACACTGGTTCTTTGAGCAAAATTTACAACAACCGCACCACTATAATCAATCATTTCTGCTCTCAGTACCATCTGACCTTAAGCCAGAGCTATTAAAGCAAGCATTGCAACAATTGCTAGTACATCATGATGCTTTGCGCCTACGTTTTACACAGTCTGACTTTATTTGGAAGCAAATTCACTCTGCTGTGACTGATACTGTTGCTTTCTCTAACATAGACTTATCGCCACTCGTAGAAATTGAGCAACAAGCAGCCATTGAAGCTAAAGCAAATTCCTTGCAGGCGAGTTTAAATCTCAAGGAAAATCTCGTACAAGTCGCCTTTTTCTATCTGGGTATTGACAAAAGGTCTCGATTACTCATCGTTATCCACCACTTGGTAGTTGATGGCGTTTCTTGGCGGATTTTGTTAGAGGATTTGCAAACTGCTTACCAGCAACTTGCTCAAGGTCAAGCAATTAAACTTCCCGCAAAAACAACTTCTTTTAAAGAGTGGTCGAACAAAATAACCGTATATTCACAGTCAGAAACGTTGAATGTGGCAGCTTTTGAGCAAGCATGGCAGCAAGTGGTAGCAAAACATTCTATCTTGCGCACTGCGTTTGTGTGGGAGGATTTAGCCCAACCGGTTCAAGTGGTGTATCGCTGTGTAGATGTTGAGCTACAACGCGATGATTGGCAACACCTATCTCCACAACAGCAGCAACAGCAATTAGAGCAGTTGTTGCACTCACAACGACAGCAAGGTTTTCAACTGTCTGTTCCACCACTGATGCAGTTAGTGTTGATTCAATTAACAATAGACACTTACCAATTTATCTGGAATCATCATCACTTATTGCTCGATGGTTGGTCAGTGCCTTTGGTATTTAAAGACCTGTTGCAATTTTACCGAGCAATTGCAACAGGTGAAAGTTTCACGGTTCAACCAACCCAAAGTTATCGTCACTATATTGCTTGGCTACAGCAACAAGATTTAACTCAAGCGCAAGAGTTTTGGCGGCACAAACTACAAGGTTTTATCGCACCCACGCCTTTAGTAATCGATAAACCATCGTCAAAGGGCAAACAATTAAGTTCTAGCTATAGTTCTCAACAAATACACCTGACAGCACAAGCGACAGCTGCACTACAAAGTTTTGCACGGGCGCAGCAACTGACGATGAATAATCTGGTGCAGGCGACTTGGGCATTACTGTCATGTCGTTACAGCACTGAAGATGATGTCGTGTTTGGTGCGACTGTCTCTGGTCGTCCCCCAGAACTTACTGCTATCGAGTCGATGGTAGGAGTATTTATCAATACTTTGCCAGTGCGCGTTCAAGTCGGGGCGCATACCCAAGTGTTGGATTTGTTAAAGGATTTACAAGCACAGCAACTGGAATCAGCGCCATATTCCTATAGCTCGTTGGTTGATATTCAAGCTCACAGTGATCTGAACCGAGGCCAGCCTTTGTTTGAGAGCATTGTTGTGTTTGAGAATTATCCTGTTGATGAGGCGGTGCGAGATGGCAATTACAGTTTCTCGATGGACAATTTTCATGCCTTTGAACAAACTAATTATCCGCTCACGATAATTGCTGCTGCTGGGGAGCAATTGTTTGTGAAGATGATGTACGACACGAGCCGATTTGATGATGCTGCAATTACGAATTTGTTGGGACATTTCCAAACTTTGCTTTTAAGTATTATTGCTCACCCACAACAGACAATTTGGCAATTGCCCCTACTGACAGCACAACAACAGCACCAATTGTTAGTACAGTGGAATGATACAGCCGTTGATTATCCCAGTAAGCAGTGTATCCATTCTTTGTTTGAGCAGCAGGTTCAGCGTACCCCCCAAGCAGTGGCGGTGGTGTTTGGCAATCAACAACTTACTTACTACCAACTTAACTGTCGTGCAAATCAGTTAGCACACTATTTACAATCTCTCGGTGTCAAACCAGATGTGCTTGTTGGATTGTGTGTGGAACGTTCATTAGAAATGGTGGTGGGACTGTTAGCGATCCTAAAAGCGGGTGGGGCTTATATGCCACTTGACCCGGACTATCCAACTGAACGTTTGGCATATATGCTCAACGATTCACAAGTTTCAGTTCTGTTGTCTCAAGAGAAATTGCTCACTAGTTTACCGGAATATAGAGCACATGTAGTTTGCTTAGATAAAGACTGGCAAAACATTTCGAAAGAAAGTATAGATAATCTTATTAGTGACTCTATAGTTGATAACTTAGCTTATGTCATTTACACTAGCGGTTCGACGGGTCAACCTAAAGGCACTTTAATTAACCACTCAAATATAGTTCGTCTATTTGCCGCGACCAACTCTTGGTACAATTTCAACGAGCAAGACGTGTGGACAATGTTTCACTCCTACGCCTTCGATTTCTCTGTTTGGGAAATTTGGGGCGCTTTGCTGTATGGTGGACGACTGGTAATAGTACCGTATCTGGTGACGCGATCGCCTGAATCCTTCTATAAGTTACTGTGTCAAGAAAAAGTAACAATTCTCAATCAAACACCTTCTGCATTCCGCCAGTTGATTCAAGCAGAACACTCAACAGCAATTGCTAGCGATTTGAGTTTACGCTTGGTAATTTTCGGTGGAGAAGCCTTAGAATTAAAAAGTTTACAGCCTTGGTTTGAGCGTCATGGCGACCAATCACCCCAGTTAGTGAATATGTACGGGATTACAGAAACCACTGTACACGTTACCTACCGTCCATTGAGCAAAGCTGATTTAAATGCCACAGCAAGTGTCATTGGTCGTCGGATACCAGATTTACAGGTGTACGTGCTGGATAAATATTTACAACCAGTGCCAATTGGGGTTGCAGGTGAAATGTACGTTGGCGGCGCTGGAGTAGCGCGTGGCTATCTCAATCGCCCTGAGTTGACGCAACAACGGTTTATCTCGAATCCTTTTAGTAATAATCCCCAAGCGCGACTATACAAAACAGGGGACTTGGCACGTTATTTGCCGAATGGAGAGTTAGAGTATTTAGGACGCATAGACAATCAAGTCAAGATTCGCGGTTTCCGCATTGAATTGGGAGAAATTGAGGCACTACTAGTGCAACACCCGGCTCTTTGGGAAAGCGTGGTGGTGGCACAAGAGGATGAACTGGGTAACAAACGTCTCGTGGGTTATGTAGTGCCAAAGGTCGAACAATCTGTAAACGCTTCAGAACTACGCCGCTTTCTCAAACAAAAGCTGCCAGACTACATGATACCTAATGCTTTTGTAATGCTGGAGTCAATGCCACTCACTCCTAGCGGCAAAATAGACCGCCGCGCGTTAAAAGCACCTTCTAACATCAGTAATTTAGACACCTTTGTCCCACCCCGAAATACCTTAGAACTGCAACTTACTCATATCTGGTCAAAAATTCTCAAGCTTGAGAATGTGGGAGTAAAAGATAACTTTTTTGACTTGGGTGGCCATTCCCTTTTAGTCCCTTACTTGATAGCTCAAATTCGGAGGCAGTTTGGTAAAGATATCCCATTAGTCACGCTCTTCCAAAATCCAACGATTGAAGAGTTGGCAAATGTAATGCAAAAAGATGCTGGTACTTCTAGTTGGTCTCCCCTAGTAGCACTTCAGCCAAACGGTGCAAACCCGCCTTTGTTTTGTCTTTCAGGTTCTGGTGGTAATCCTTTTTACTTGTATTCCTTAGCCTGTTGTCTTGGTTCAGACCAGCCGTTTTACAGTTTTCAAGTAAATCATCTAGATACAGAAGTACCACCCATAACCCAAATTGAGGATATAGCTAGCCGCTACATCCAGGCATTACAGGTTGTGCAGCCCCAAGGTCCCTATTTTTTTGCGGGACATTCTTTTGGTGGTAAAGTTGCGTATGAAATGGCATAACAGTTGGTGCGTCAAGGACAGGAGATAGCTCTAGTCGTCATTCTTGATGCTTCTGCACCGAATAGGCAGGCACACCCGCCAGAAGAGGATGATGCTGCATGGCTGATTGCGATCGCCAAAGCCATGAAAAGTTTGTATTCAAAGGACTTGGATATGGATACCGATGTATTTGCATTATTAAACCCAGACGAGCAGCTTAAATATGTCGTAAACTACTTGAAAATGCTTGATATTTTGCCTGTTGATGCTGATACCACATATTTAAAGCAGTTCTTGCAAACTTTAAGATCTGATGCCAAAGCCTTCCTTGAGTATCTACCACAACAGGTACATCCGATTCCAATTACTCTCTTGCGAGCTAGCGAGTTGCGACCCAAAGAGTCTAATTTTGGGGACGTTGTTAATCAGCCTGAGTTGTCACAAGATTCTGCTTTGGGATGGAATAAGTATTCTAGCGAGCCAGTGGATGTTAAGTTTGTCCCAGGCGACCATGTGACGATGATGACTCGACCTCACGTTGAGGTTCTAGCGCAAAAGTTGAAAGCTTGCATTGAGCAAGCAAAAAAAAATTTTTAAGTGCAATGCTTCTTAAAATTTGTAATTAAGAAAAACTGATCGCATTGTATTACTATTACCTAATAAGGCCAAGAAAAAGTGCATTTTCCAAAGGGCAATGCATCGAATAAATTGACCAGTAGACTGCTATCCGTCGGAAAGTAAATCAAACCTAACTGTATCACTATACCAATTGATATAAGCTAATAAGCTACGTAGGGGACATACACCATTACATAAAAATCATGTAAAGTTTTGTATCGCCATGCAACATTTGTAATTATTAGACAATAAAAGGTACTAAATTTGATAAAAGTTTTAGTTTAATTCCATAACATGTCAACTCAAGTTATTCAAGATCAACCTTCAAAAGATGCTTTTTCAGATTTTATCCAATTCTGGGAAGATGTCAAAGCCATCGCTCAGCCTTACTGGTATCCAACAAAGTCAGGACAAAGAGCATTCTCTGATGTAATTAATGCATGGGGAATGCTCATTCTCCTAATAACAC
>JAQYWP010001178.1 GCA_029379285.1 Rhizonema sp. PD38 | reverse complement strand
TTTTTCGGTTGAGTAGTTGGCCGGAAACTCGGTTTTTCGCCTAGTAGTAGATCTCACAAAGTCATTCCACAGAACAGGTTGCCCTTCAATCTACTGCTACTTTAGATTTGGCTTTGATTTTTGCGGATATTTTTCTCTTCATCAAGATGCCGAAGACTCCTGCTACTGCTGAACCACCAATCGTCAGTGGTTCGGGGACAGGAGTAGCCGCACGGAATCCAAACCCCTGAAACACGGATAATGCTTGACTGCTGCCTAGAAAGCTGTTAAAGTCCTTAGCTGCATCTGGGTTTTGAGTTTGTTTGAGTACAGCTGAGCCATAAATAATCGGTGAGTAAGCGCTGGTAGGCGGAGTGTATGCAATTTTGACTAGATCCGGCGCGGTTATTGCGTCTGTAGTGTAAACAACACCCGCATCTATAGTATCATTAGTTGCACTTGATACCTGTTCTAGTACCCCACGCACATCTGTTGCCGTCTTGACAAGTTTATTTTGGAATGCCGACGGTGGTCCTAGCCCTGAATTGGTAAATAATTCCTGGGCGAACGCTCCTGCTGGAACACCCGAACCACCAATAGCCACTAGACGCACCTGTGAATTAGCTAGGTCTTGAACGCTTGATATAGGTATGGTTGAATTTATCGGCTCAATTATAGCCAAGGTGTTAGTTAATAAGTCTTGCCTGGTTCCTGCTATTAGTTGGTTATTATTTTGCACAGTCGTTAACGCTGCTTCTCCGACTGCTGGGGAGGATACTGGGAAGAAGATATCTACGTTCGGTACTCCCGCTACAATTTGCTGAGCGAGAGTATTAGAACCCCCAAATGTATTTCTAAAAGTGACACCTGGGTTGTTTACCTGATAACTTTGCTCGACAGCGGGTAAGGCGTTGGTCAAGCTGGCAGCAGCATCGATATAAACTACACCACCTAATGCAGCTGCTTGTGCTGATTTAGCTTGGATTCCACCAAATCCCAAAGCAATGCTAGCGGTTGCCAGTGCTAATTTGTACCTTTTTTTCATGAAATCCTTCCTGTATTAATGTGCGATATGTGACTGGAGTTTTTCCAATCGACATAGGAGTGAAAATTAATTATGCGGTCGTCAAAACCTCTATGTTGAGGCGCTCAAAAACGTACCCTACGGAAACGCCTAAAGGCGAACGCCCTTACATGAATTCTCTTGATGTCTAATTCCTTTCTTTGGCACCCAGTATTAGAGAGCAATTTTCCATTCAATGCAGTACATCTATACAGGCGATCGCTCGAATAGCATTCCCTAAAGGGAGGCTCGTCCTTACGTCAGTCTGAAGATCTGGAATATGCTGAAATTGGTAAGTAGTACCAACTAATCTTGTATTTAAACTTAGCTTAATCTATAAGATTTTACAATAAATAGGTTAGCATCTTTATCAAAAAAATACAATTAACCCTGTATTTCTACTGATACAGCTTGCATAAGAAGGGAAGTTTCATTGTAAGTTTGTAGTTTAGATCTCTGTGTGAGTGCAACTATGAATTCAATACAACAATGTCACATAAAGCACTAAAAAATGGAAAAAGTTGTAGCTAAATTTACATTTAGGCAAGAATTTACCAATGAAGTAGGATAAATGCCTGTACTGCTCGCCTGCTCAAAAGAGCAACTGTAGCTTTTATATAGCAGTTGCCAGGTAGATTAGGACATTAACTAATGAGAAAACACGGAAACCACGGGACTTTCAAGCCTGCTCACAGCGAACTGCTATAGAAAATGATGCAGAGCAACTTGGATATCGTCGTGCAGATATCAATGTCTCACTGGCACCACTGCAACTACACATGGTGTTGATGGTGCAGAGCAATTTAAATATTGATGTGGAGATATCAAGCTACATTGCTTAAACACGCGGGCGGCGCTGCTTTCTCTTCGTCAGACAACTTACAACACCAACCACACCAATACCCAAAAGAACACTTGATTCTGGAACTTTAGACGCTACCAATCGCTGTCCAATTTCATTTCCTGCCTGAGGATCGTTGAGGATAACAGCAGTAGTACGAGTAAAAAATGCCACGTCTAAATGCTCGAACAATCCCCTTGGTAAATCAGGAAACTCATTTCCCCAGTCATCCAAATGGACGTGAGGGGAAGGTTGATTGTCTGAGAACGTGAGTCTTCCAGGATTTGGAATTGACCAAAAATTCAGTCCCTTGTTTCTTTCGCCGCCAATACTTATCCCATCAGGAGTATTCCACAAACCGTCTTGTAATATCTGACCTGTTTTAGTGTCAAAGTTAAAATTAAAATCTGGTGTGCGTTGATCATCGGTGAATTTCTCCAAGAGATTGCCTTTTGGATCAAAAAAGGCAATATTAAAAGACTCTAGATTATCTTTGCGGACGATGCCGTCAACATAGTTTTTTGTTTCGTCGTAACTGAAAGAACCGGAGGCTTTGTAGCCAAGCGTTTGTCCAGTCCAATCTAGGTTAAACGTCACAGCCTTTGCTGGGTTAGCTCTCAGAACTCCTAAACTTAATGCCGCACCTATAGTAGCAATTGTCAGTTTTTGATATGCAATCTTATTCACGTTGCGCTCAGGGCTGAATGCTTACATCAAAATCTTACCAGGTTCCCATGTATCATACCAACTTTTTTATCAGAAATTCTTAACAACAGGCGTTTAAAAAGTTACAAGGGAAATGGCGACATCAGAAGCATCGTTCTGCTGCCGCCAACTACTACACGTTATTCACTGTGAGGAGGTTAACACTAAAAGCATTTTCTCAGTAGATCAACACAGAAACACCAAACTATATGAATTTATGTAAAGGCTCGTAGTTGTGCTGACCCTGCCCTAGATATCAAAGCGCTGAAGGGCAACTACAAACCTTTACTTGTGCTTACCTACTTATTAGAAT
>JAQYWP010000200.1 GCA_029379285.1 Rhizonema sp. PD38 | reverse complement strand
ATACATTTTGGCAGTTTTTGACCCCTCTTTTTTCAATCTTGGTGAGAAATCCGGGTAAAGTCGTTTATCCCGATGGAACAGTAAAAGATGCCTTGCGATTGGATTGGGGTTATTGGGAAAGTAAAGACCAATATGATAATTTAGACGAAGAAATAGAAAAGAAACTATCTAAAGGTTACCCAGATAGCAATATTTTGTTTGAAGATTCACAAACAGCAGTTTTGATTCAGGCAAGACGAGAAACTGTGCGTGTACCAATGAAAGATATTGATGCGCTTGATAGCATAATTACATCTTTTATTAATTACATACGTCCGGAAGTTAATAATTTTCGCGAAGCTATTGAAGTCTTTAAAGAGGATTTACCTAGTATTTTATATGCTTTAAGAGATTTAATCGAGCATCAATCTGAAATTAATACCGAATTTAAAATTGCCAGAAATAAATTCTGGCTCATTTGTAAAGAATCAATAAATCCTGAAGTCAGTTTGTTAGATGTTCGGGAAATGATAATTCAACATATTTTGACAGAAGATATTTTTATTAATATTTTTCATGAATCTCAATTTCATGAATAAAATAATATTGCTTGTGAACTACAACGTGTTGTTAATACATTCTTTACGGGTAAAACAAAACGAAATACTCTTAGTACCATTGAGCGATACTACGGGGTCATTAGAAGAACGGCTGCGAATATTTGCAATCATCATGAAAAGCAGAAGTTTCTCAAAGTGTTATACGAGAATTTCTACAAAACATATAATCCCAAAGCTGCTGCTAGACTTGGTATTGTCTATACTCCAAATGAAATAGTACGTTTCATGATTGAGAGTGTAGATCACTTAACTCATAAGCATTTTGGTAAGCTACTTGCTGATAAAGGTGTGGAGATTTTAGATCCTGCAACTGGAACGGGGACGTTTGTTACTGAGTTAATTGAATATTTACCGAAGGATAAACTGGAATATAAGTACAAGCACGAAATTCATTGTAATGAAGTTGCGATATTACCCTATTACATTGCTAATTTAAATGTTGAGTACACCTACAAGCAGAAAATGGGTAAATATCAAAATTTTGAGCATATCTGTTTTGTTGATACTCTTGATCATACGTCTTTTGATTATAAGCAAACGAATATATTTGCAATGACTGTAGAGAATACGGAAAGAATTAGACAACAGAACGAGCGAACAATTTCTGTTATCATTGGTAACCCTCCATACTTTGCTAATCAGGCTAATGAAAACGATGAAAATAGTAGCCGTACTTATTTTTCAATCGATAAATTGATAAAACAAACATACATTAAACAAAGTAAAAGAAGAAGGACGAAGCGCTATGATATGTACTCCCGCTTTTTTAGATGGGCAACCAATAGGCTAGAGCAAGACGGAATTCTAGCTTTTATTACAAATTCAAATTTTTTAAATTCTACAGAAGCAGATGGATTTAGGAAAGTAATCGCTCAAGAATTCAGCTATATATACATAATTGATTTAGGTGGTGATGTTCGAGCAAATCCAAAACTGTCAGGAAACAGAAATAATGTTTTTGGGATTCAGGCAGGTGTGGCAATCAGCTTTATGGTGAAGAAATCTTCTCAAAATACTCCTTGTAAAATTTATTACTCAAGAAGACCTGAATTTGAGACATCAAATGAGAAGTTAAAGTTTTTGTCTCAAAATAAATTTGAACAAATTTCTTTCACTCACATTCAACCCGACTCTCAAAATAATTGGATGGATTTTGGAGAGAGTGAATTCAAAGATTTAGTGGCAATAGCTAACCAAGAAACTAAGCAGACCAAAACAACTGATAAAGAAAGTGCAATATTCAAGACTTTTTCATTTGGGACTTCGACAAATAGAGATGAATGGGTATATGAATACAATCTTGATGAGTTGAAACAAAAAATAAAATTCATGATTGAAGTTTATAATCAATCAGTGAAGGACTCTGAAACAAAAAATATTAAATCACCAGAGAAATTTGATAAGCAAATTAAATGGAGTGATGGATTAAAAACGAAACTTCTACGTAGAATAAAAGCATCTTTTGGGCTTCAATTTATTAAAGAAATTTACTATCGTCCTTTTATTAAGTTTTTCTACTATGCAGATCCTTTATTCAGCGATAGATTAACCTCTTTGCATAATAAATTATTTGGAGCCGAACTTGATAAAAAAAATCCAACAATATGCCTGACTATGAACAAGCAAGTTTCTTTTGTTGTTCAGGCTACAAATTGTCTTTTCGATGCTGGAGTTGGTTCGAGAGGCAGTCAAGGTGTATCCCTTTACCGCTACGATAAAAATGGGAACCGCATCGATAATATCACCGACTGGGGATTAGACCAATTCCAAACTCATTACAAAGACTCTAAAATCACCAAGCTAGATATTTTTCACTATACCTACGCTGTTTTGCACGATCCCGTTTATCGTCAAAAATACGAACTTAATCTCAAACAAGAGTTTCCCCGCTTGCCCTTTTACAATAACTTTTACCAGTGGGCTGAGTGGGGTCAACAGTTAATGGATTTGCATATTAACTATGAAAACGTAGAACCATACCCTTTAGAACGTATTGATTTACCTTGGTCAAAAAATAGTAGAAGTAGTCCTAAGGCAAAACTAAAATCTGATAAATCGAACGACAGCATTATTATAGATGAGGTAACAACACTGACAGGTATTCCAAAAACTGCTTGGGAATACCTTTTAGGTAATCGTTGCGCTCTAGATTGGATTTTAGATCAATACAAGGAAAGTACACCTGAAGACCCAACTGTTGCCGAAAAATTCAACAGGTATCGCTTAGTCTTTGTCGAACTGCATTACTTTTCTCCTGATTAAGTCTGCCGATAAATTCTGAGACTCTGGTTAGACTACTTGAGCCTGTCATCACTATCCCAAAGCTCCAAGTAGCTAAGGAATGCTACTTCTGGCAAAGATAGATGAGGAAAATGATAACTAACAATTTTCGCCCACTCTTTGAGGTACTTATTCTTTAGCATTCTTCAACCAATCAACCAATATAGCTGGTTGATTAATCATTTTGACTAATCCGCTTAATACTTGATTATATGTACCAGATAAATTTTTTTCCTCTTCTATCGATAAATATTGATATTTTAGGGCACTCTTTAGCCAAACCTGTGTTTCTGCAGATAGCTGCTTCACATTCGTTTAATGAGCGCGATAAATGAGCCTTTATATCTTCTTTTTCTCCAAGCCTCTGCGCTCGTTAGCACAAACTGAGCGCTCCGGAACGACGAATCTGGTGAAGCAGCGCGGTCTTGGGGGTTTCCCCCATGAGCGACTGCTGAACCCGCAGGGTCTGTAAGAGAGTATCTTTCTTCCTCCGGGAACCGTTTTGATACCTCAAAAATAGTTATAGCTGCCTGAAATGCTTTTTGGTAGATCATTAAATCTTCATGGGTTCTAATTTTTCTGCGTTCTTCTTACTCGTCCACTTTCCCTCCAAGTCTACCTAGTCTTACCTCATTCTAGATGTTTTTGTAAAAAACCTACACTTGTCAGGGGGAGCAGGGGAGCATTCTAGCAGGGGGAAAGAATTAGAAACCCGTTATTTGTATCAGGAATGAGCGTGAAATGGTATAAGGCGATCGCGCTCCCTTCAAATACCATATGCATGAATTAGAGAGTCGAATGTTCGCTTTTATGCTGCTAAAACTTCTGGGTTTTGGTTAACCCACCGTCTAAGCTGTTCTATTTTTTCCCTTTCATGGTTTAGTAAATCATCTAAATTTGATTCAAGTAAATTGTGAATAGATGCAATGACTTCTTCTTTCTTCCAACCCTGAATCATGTTATTTCTTATTAACCCTTCTAAATCTTTATAAGGGAATAGGAAAAAGTTTCCAAGATTCTTGATGTCTTCAATTCTTGAGGATGAATCAGGATGGAGGACATTTTGTGGCTTATAAAAACATCTCCAGATTTCCTTAAACTTGACACTATAAGCATTTTCTAGTTCTCGGAACTCCAGTTCGTTTTCGGAATTCCTAGTCTCTGGCAACACGGAGTAAGTAAGGTAGTGAGTCTTGATGTGTCTATACGTTATTTTGTGAGGTAGTTCGCTGATTTTTCTTTGCTCCCAAATATAATTATTTAAAATGTGTTCTACTTGAGCGGACTCTGAATCTAAAGCTGTCATTTCCGGGTTGTATCTTTGTCCAAACAAATAGTATTTCCGGCAAATAAGAAAATCAAGGGAAAATTCTGTTGTTTGAGGTATTGGCATATTTCGTCTCCTAGCTAACTCTTCTAATTTGACAGAGAAACATCGGCTCACTATTAATTCCTTCTGATGCGGGACCACTCACTCCGGTACGTGCGAGGGGAAGTGTTTCCCATACCCCACCATGTTCTCTCTCAAATCTTCGAGCTTCTTCCTCACATTCTCTCAAAGAGCGTACCATACCCCGCGTCACTACTCTACCAACATTATATTGCTGCTCATCCCCACTATGGGTAAACAGCCTACCAGCTGCAGTCGCTTTGTATGTTTTTTTTGTCCGCGTATTCTGCCAAACGTAGTAAATTATACCTCCTATGACGACTGTCCCGATGATTACACATCCTACTCCTCCAGTACCAAAACAGATGGCTGGTGCAACAATAGGATTAGCCCTCGCTTTATTTGGTTTTAGGGAAGTTGCAGTCATGGAGAAAGCTAAGACAGTTCCAATACTGACGATCTGTTTTTTCATATTTACCAAAATACAAAGTTGTCATTTTTGTGGTGGATCAAAAACCACCTTTAAATCAGCTTCTGGCATTAATTGACGTAATGTCGCTAAATGACTATCAGCATCATTGCGATTTCGGAATCGACGGACAATAATTCTCTTAGGAACGTGAATTCCAACGAACAATTATCCAAGGTGTAAGCGCTATGCGGTAAGCTGAAGGTTCTTCCAATAAAATTACCCCCTCAAATTTCGACGGGAGAGTGGATGCCAGTTAATACGCACACAAACATGACCAACTGGCATTGGTGTAGAGTATTGATTCATCATGTAGATACAATAATTTGAGCGTCACCCCTTGGGTACAAGACGCTTACAAATACATTCCCTGACTTTATTTTTATCATATTAGCTACCAAAAAGAAACCATTTGGTACAAAAAAAGCGACAAAAAAGTGGCAATCGGGGAGATAAAATAGTAAAGTACTGATAATACTAAGTAAAATGTCTATAAAAAAAAGGGATCGCAGATTCCCTGTGAGCCTGCCAATAGTCAAAGAAATTCGCCTATCGTTGTGGGGATACACCAGTGGAGTCTCTAAAACTCGGATGGCGGAGGCAATCTTGATTGATAGAGTATCTAATGCAGACAACTGGGCTCTTGTGTGTAGAGATTTGCTCCAAGAGGCGGCAATTCGTAAAATTCCAGTTGAAGAACTAATTAAGTCCGTCTTAAAAGCTGATGGTTACGAAGATTCTATCGATCTAGAAGGCGTCAATTGGAGTTGCTTACTAGATGGTAAAGATCCTCAATTGGAGGAAACTTCGGACGAGCAAGAGGAAAATGTGTGATCATAGAAAATGGCTTTAGCCTTAATTAGAAGTTCACTCATGAGCGCTCTTTATCTTCAAGAGTGCTGGCAACGGCACTCCAAAAGTCTGTGCGATTTATCTTGAAGCCAGGACTCTTTGGGCGATCGCGTCGGGCGGAAATTTTTGGCTCTTGTAAGCAAGCAGCAGAGTTTCTTGGGGTGAGCATTCGTGCAGAGTAAGCATGAGCGCTTGTAGTGCGGGAGATCTCAACAGGTTATTTCCTGATCCAAGCATCCACATACTCTTGTTCTATCAGCGCCAACAACTTCTCTTCTAAGGGAGTTAGGTAAGGACGCTTCACCTCACCCAAGTGCTTCAGGTAAGCATATGCAGCTTCTTCCAATAAGCCACTGTTGCGTAGTCGAGATATGCGGTCCCACACCTCCTTCATCTTTGCACAATTAGCATCCGAGTACTCTAGCGACTTCAAGTGATCCATTCTGACACTATACTGCCCATCCCAGGCAGTAACTGTGCAACTGAAGTCGTTGACTTGACTCACAATACACCAGCACCCGCCTTTACCCCGCAACTCAGGGTTATCTTTGGCAACAATTTGACACACTTCCCCAACAAGAAAAGGATTTGACACCGTCGCTCGCTCCATAACACGTTGTACAATATCTTTAACAATGCGACCAGACGGGACTTTGCCACCAGCTTCCTCCACGGAAAGCTGCCAAACCTGCCGCTGTTGGTCTGGTTCAAGTTTGGTCAGTGGTCGAACTTGACGTTCATTAGCAGGCAAAATTTGGGAGCAATTTGTTTCTGTCTCATCATGAATTTGGGAACCATTGGTTCCTACCTTGAGATTATCAACTACCATTGAACCAGCAATTAAGTAATTAACATTACGATGGGTAAAACCGAACCTATCGTGGCAGTAATCCTCAAATGTTCTATGAGTAGAACGATACAACCGCCTATTGCGTAGCTCCATCAACGCTTTACCACACTCATAAAACGACCTTTCTACCCGTCGCTCTAGGTGAAGGAGATCGCGCACCTCCTCCTCGCTCAGTTCTTCCAATTCAACAACTTCGACGGGTACGCGAGTTGAATATTTTGATTCATTTTCAGGTGGGAGCGAAGAGTTGGAAGATTCTCCTAGCATGGATTTTGGTGTTTTTCGCTTTACCATAGAAAGAAGTGCAGTTTTATGCTTTGAATTTCAACAGAGCGATCGCACCCGCTCCAACGGCGTATTAATCAGTTAGAGTGCGTTCGAGGTTGGTTTTTAAGTCACTGCGCTTCGTGCCTAACAATTACCTCCTCCTCACAAACAGCAATAACCCGAAAACGATTCGGATACTCGCTCGGCATGACGCAATGATTATCGAGCAGCACAAAACTTTCTTCAGGGGCAAAGCAGACAGTTTGCGTATTTGGGGCTTCCACATCCAGACATAGCACTTCAAAAGTAATGCCTCTTGTGGTGTATTCAGGCGAGAGTGATAACCATCCAAGTGTCACAAAGCCTATGTTGGATAATGTCACCCTCCGTCAGTTGAACTGCACAAATTGTCGTTACATCAAGAGATTGTGTAATCATATTGGTAAGACCTTATATTTCAAGGGTTTGTTAGAGAAGGCGATTTGTGCTTGGCGGTGCGATCGCCTTTCTCTATTCTTTTTATTGTAAACTATTAGCTAACAACTTACAATTAAGTGATAGCTAATAGTTTACAAGTAAAGTGAAGGCATATGGCTGTAACTCAAATGAAAGTAAGGCGAACAGTAGAGAAAGAAGCTATTGGACTAGGAAAGCGTATTAAACAAGCTAGAGTTGCTGACAAGCGCTCATTAGAAGTTATCTGTGCAGAAGCTGGGATATCTCGTGTTTACTGGTATGATATAGAAGCGGAAAAGGTTAGAAGTGCATTACCTGAAGAAACTCTACGCAAGATTGAAAAAGTACTCGGTGTTGATTTGGGTGTAAATTTTGACGTTTAATCCCTTCACCGTAAACCTCCTCTTCCTTTCCTCATTACCTTTGGAATGGGGTAGTTCCATCTATTCTTCAGGTCCATATTTCGGACGCCGGGTATCAGCCTTATTTCCCAGCTTCAACGTAACGATGGTTTAAGGATATTCACTTGCGTTGCTCATGGTCAGGTGCTTGCAGCTACACCAGTTTTTTGGCTTCTAGTCTTTACCGCTTTTAGTGCCGCTTCAGTGAAGAGGTTTACCAATTCCTCAAATCTGGACACTATGCTTTCAACCTGATGTTGAGGCGAGAGGACTTACACCTCTACGGAAAACAAGTTTTCTCGGTTTCGGCTTATGTAGCCTTCCCTATTGACCAAGTGTTCCGGGCGTGAGGAGAATTTCCGGATTTTTATTCCTTGGTATCTCCAACGACCCGCACGCCGTAGCCGTTATCAAACCCAGCACAAAAAACTTTTTGATTCCCGTGAATGTTCGGCATCTTCCAATTCCTACGTTTAGGCGTTACACTATAAAATATGAATCACAAATAATTAACCCATAGGGGTCAAATGGGGTACACGCATTCAATAAATATAATATACCCCAAGTAGGGTCTAAATATACCCTGTATAGGTGTCAATCTTCCCCAAAGAATTATGGGGGGTCATGTAGCCCCCATTTATACCCCAATCATCCTGTGAGTATTGGTAATTCGTGAAAATCGATAAACTCCAGGTTTAGGAGCAATAAAAGTAGGTTGTATTAATTTCTGCTCATCCCTAAGTACAAGATTTCACAAGTTCGTAATGTCCTCAAGCTTTACCAGTAGGTGATTCAATTCGTCACGGATTTATGAAATGCTGTACTAAGCGATCGCCATACAAAAACTCCTCATTCCCGAGCCTGCTTATCAATCTCTGCGACTTTCGAGAGCGAGTTGCTCACGACGCTTGGCTAGTTCCTCATTCCAATCCTTGGCTTTTGGTTTGAGCCTGGTAGTTTGTGGCAAAAGCTGCTTGATAAATCTTGCCGTTTCGTTTCCAGCAATGTCGTTATCGTAAGCAGCAACCACCTTTGGTATTTTGCTCAAAAACTCCACTGGCAAGCATAGAGCACTATCGACTGCAAGGTACAGAGTTCTTTGCTGCTGCGGCTGCTCCATTACAGAGACAGACAAAGCATCTATCGGGGATTTGGTGAGCACCGCTCTTTGAATCAAATCACCTTCAGTGCCGCTTTGCACGTAAAACCAACCAGCATTCCGCTTGGTGCCAGCTGCCAAACCCATGAAGGTGTTATCCTTACCCACTGTTCCTCTCAAGAAAGCTCCCGTCACATCCCCATCCAGAGAGCGCATGATGAATACGGCATTTTGTTTGGAGTCAGCATAAACCAAGGAGCGATCGCGCAGAGCCTGCACTAAGTTTTCAGGGAGTTTCCTGACGATTGTTAGGTAGTGTTGCACTGCCTGCCACCTTTTCTCATCCGGCTCTGGGGGCGTAAAGAAGGGAACTGGCTCAAAGAGCGGTATTTGTTGGGCTTCATTGAGTGCATGAAAAGTTACAGCGCCTATCATCCCCGATTCCCCAAAGCGATCGCCTAGCCACGCCACAGCTTGTCGGAAGTTACACTCCTTAACGTGCATCACCAAGTCAATTGCACCACCACCACCGCGTTGCTCACCTGAGAAGTCGTAGAACTTGGAGTCGGTAATGCTGATGATATGACCGTGACCCTTCCACTTATGCTTATTATTGTAGTCTGGATCAAGTCCCAAGCTGTAGGCAACATCTTCTAGGGGCAAGTCTCGTAGCGCAAGTAGTTCTTCCTTCGACTTAAAAACTTCTGCTTCTAATTCCAGTATGCGCTGCTCCAATTTCTGCCTTTCTCGTTCAGACCAGATTGCTTTAAGCTCCATATCCTGATAACGTTGTAGTGCTTTCTCGCGATCTGATAGCTGGTGGTTGATGATGTCGAGGGATGGTAGCAAAGAAACCTTGACGCGCTCTCGGTAGGCGATCGCACTCTCAGTTTGAGTGGCAGTCGGTAGAGTTTGTTCCAAATCCAGGTTGAGAGATTGACGATTAACGGAAGCGTAATATTCTTTAATCTTAGTATGTTTGGCAGTACTACCTTTAATACCCCGCTCTATACCCAATGGAGCAACAGCAGCAGCAAAACTGTCTTGAAGCTCAGACAGCCTTTCGCGGGTTCCACCGAACAGCGCCCGACAGTTGAGCTTGCCACGTTCATCCAGTGGCACTAGGTAGGCGTGAATGTGGGGAGTAACTTCATCTAAGTGCAATTCACAACGAACAATGCGATCGCCCCAAGATTGTTTGAGCCACTTTGTCGTGAAGAAAGCGAAGTCGTCCAAACGCTCTTGGTTATACGTTCCGGCAATGGATGGATCATCGGGACGGAAGTATTCAGCACTGGCACTCAGAACAAATTCAACACCCAGCACTGCATTGGAGCGAATCTTCTGATTACCAATTTTCGCTTTGAACATCGTCACCAAGTCTGGATCTGACTTTTCTCCAATTAGGCGGATGTTATGTATGGCTGGATCTGCATTGGGCGTATTCCGCTCCCTGGTGGTGTGTAGTTCACTAGAAGCCAGAGTTCCCCAGTCCTTTATCTTCTGGATGCGACAAACCGTGTAAGCCATAAGATATGCTTGAAGCAATTCTTTCTATATCAAAGATGCTCGCGCACACTCTGACAATGGCTCTACCTGCGGTTGAATTTCGTGCCAGGTTTCGGGGTGATTGGATTGACGAAGCGAACGGAACAATTTTAGCGGTAGCGATGCCCGTGAGGGCAAAAATTGTGGAGTGAGTCCACAAACAAGTTTGAGGCTACCCGATAATCAATTGCGCTTTAGTTGATAATTGAGTGAAAAACGTGACTTATATGTGTTGGGTAGATATCAAAAAGTTGATGTTGCTGTGTTGGTTAATTAAGTATGAGTGAACAACAGGAGAAGCAATTATGTAATTTCACAATTAAAGCACAATCAAGTTAATGCAAAGTCAACCCATAGACACATTAAGAACAATAATAAATCAAAAAGTAAACACAAATAAAACACAATGGCGACATATGAAAACAAAAAATAACAATAGTGCCATTTTCAAGTAAATTTAAATACAAAAGCTATTCCGTAGCGGACCTCTAACTTTATTCTGAGGTGAAAGAAAAGTCATGCAAGTTATCAATGAATAATTGGGAACAAAGATAAGAGACATGACAAACGAATGGCAGACTTAACAATGAGTTTTGACCCTGGTGCTTCATTGCTGGAGTTTAGACTAAACCATGAAAAACGACCCAGCACGGCTGAGTTAATAATAG
>JAQYWP010000199.1 GCA_029379285.1 Rhizonema sp. PD38 | reverse complement strand
GCCTCTTACAGCTAATCTATGCACTTGGAAAATTCAGGGTTCCAACTGTTTTTGGAACATACACCTAGTAAGGTTGCCATGTTTGACTGCGAAGTGCGCTACATAGCGACTAGTCGTACCCGGATTTGATATAACGTTTTCAAACGGTTGCATTATATCATGTTCGGTAAATGAGTTATAAATAAGATCTAGGTTCGTAGTTGCGCTTCAGCGCTCTTAACAGTTTAAGAGCGCTGAAGCGCAACTACAAACATTATTACAAGTGTTCAACCGAACATGGTATTAGATCGGATTGTCTGTATTGTTTGGGCAGTGAGTCTAGCACTGCCCACTGTTCAAAGTGCGAAAATACTTACTGAATATTTAAGGATTTCCGTCAGTGTATAAGTCCTAATATAGGAATCCGTGGAGAAGATATAAATACAACTCCATTACGCCCCAAGTCCTCCTTGTCCCTTGTGGCGCGGAAATCTGCGGAGGATTGCTATAGCTATTAGGCACTTGCCTTGAAATAAAATACCAGCCCCGACGCTCGGAGCACGGAGAGTCTCCCTTTGAAGAAGATGTACCTCCGCAGGTCACAGGCGGAGGTAGATCCTCTGTGCGCACTGGTTTCACCGTTAAACCTATATCTACTAACTCGTCAATCCGAATCAAGCGGCTGGTATTTTATTCTTACGGTCTCCCCTTAACTATTCATTACTTGTAAGCACCTATATCAGTCGTATTACCTTGAATTCGTTGTACACCGTCCTTATCTAACTGTGCATACTGAGGAATATTTGCTGATCCAGCGTTAAGTGCAGGCGAACCTGATGAGAGATGGAAATCATTGCCACCTGAATTGGCAAATCCAATTGATGGAACTAGAGTGTTGTTAGAAGCTTGCAGGTTGCCAATTGCAGTGCCACCCTCATAAAACTTCCCAAACTGATTTGTGGATAAGTTATGATCCAGGGTCAGATTGTTCACATTATCAGCATATCCATTCCGATAGCTGCTGTCGGCAAAGATATTATTACGGACAGTAATGTCATAAGGTGTGTAACCGCCAGTGTAATCCTTGCCATCAATCACAAAGCCTTGGACATTGTTCTCGACAGTATTGTTAAGGACCGACACGTTATGAACATTACTGGTTACGGTAATTCCTGCACCACCATTTACGCCTTTAATTCCATTCCCATAAATCACGTTGTTGTAAACTCGGATATCTGAGACATCACCTTGACTGGGCTCTTCATCTGCAACCACAATTGCATCAGCCGTATTATTTGCAATAACATTGTTGTAGACGCTGATGTTAAACTCATTAGCACGACTGCCCTCTACATACAGAGCGGCACCACCACTGAAACCGCGATCAGGTTTACCCTCTATCTGGGCTTGACCAGTTATTATGTTGTCGTGAGCAGAACCATTGCGAGTACCAACTTTGAGATCAAGTCCTTCTTTGTTGCCATCTTTGATAATGTTGTTAGCGACCTCAAAACCGTCAACACCCCAGATGCTTAACGACTCCTGCGTGTGAACTCCATCGGAACTGCCTTGCCATTTCCAAAGAGCTCGTTCAACAGTGTTATTCAACACCTTAATATTTTTGCTGGTGACTTCCGCCTCACCACCATCGAAATAGTGATCGGGCATGACAATGATACCTGAAGCTCCTGTCTCGTAAGTATGATTGTTTTGGACAGTGATATTGTTGGCATCATGCAGACAGATACCAGCCCAAGACGTGTTCTCAATCCGGAAACCATCGATTACCCAATAACCCTTACCGGCTGATTGAATGACTCCTTTCCCGAAACCACCGTTGTTCGGATCGGGGTCTTCCAATGTCACATTTCCATTGGCTTTAAGAGTGATATTACCTAAATCACTACTACCAGACTTACCAAGAGTGATCTGTTCAGTGTAAGTACCGGGCTGCACCAGAACAGTATCGCCTGCTTTGACAGAAGATTGATCGCTAACTGCATAGTTGATGGTTTTCCAGGGTTTATCGATTGTCCCTGGATTACTATCACTACCATTTTGGGAAACGTAGTAAGTTGTAGCTCCACCAGCAGGCGTTGCCGCTTGAGGGGTAGGCGTTGATGATGCACCTGTCAAAGAGTCTTGACTACTAGTAGTAGTATCTGCGACCACAACTGGCTTGTTGATGCCGGAACTAACGTTTCCTGGATTGGTTAATTGATCTGTACTTTGACCACTAACGGTGTTTGTGCTTCCGGTTATAGAGTCAACACCACTATCACCACTGAGTTGGGTACTATCACTTTTATTCTGGAGTTGACTATTACTAGACTGACCAAGCAGGCTAGAACTTCCGGAACTATCTTGATGACCACTGCCTTTGATCCAAGCGCTGATTGTACTATCTTGCGGGTTTGCGCCTATATTGCCATGATTTAGACTCAATGGATTGAGCGAGTTGTGAGAATCACTAATAGGATTGGAACTTAGACCGAAGGTATTTGCTTGTAGTGGATGAGATTCTGTAAAGTTCATTGTTTTTGCCTCCATCAAGTTAAATGTTTGCGTCGTAACTGGATATGACGCGATGAAAGGCAGGACCCTGAATTTTAGAGCATTAAACTCATCGGGTGGTTAATGCATGTAAAAATATCACACGAATAAAATTAGCGTAAGTTGTGGCTAAGGCATTAGAAAACTGCTACGTTTCCAATAGGAACTACGTTCTGCTTTCAACCATGATTTATAGAATGCTTACGCACAGCATTCACTCAAATTCTTTGGTAAACTTTCAGACCGAGCATACCTGACCAGTAATCCCAGCCCATAGTATGAAACTACGAATTGAATGCTTACTTGGGCTTAGCCATTGCTTTTTTTTTCGTAGATATAATTTTGCTTAAGCACCCTAAAAGTTTAAGAGGGATTTTCCTTCATGAGGATTACGCAGATTTCATCTGCTTGATTTATATAGTAAACAAAAAGATTGTGTAAAGCACTCACTTTTTATACCAAGTTGCTTGCCAAAATCAGATCGGCTATTTGCAGAATTAAGCAACTATTGTGTCCAAAAGCAGCAACACTTTGAAAGCAACTCGTACAGCCGTCCGGAATTAAAAATTAAAAATTAATAATTAAAAAGCTTATGAATTAGGCTTTTCGAGGATTATGAATGCTTGCTTGATTTCAGCCGCGTTATACCAGTACACGGGGTGATCGCTGTTAATGATTAATAGTCATATCATCTCCAGTAAGTTAACCTTAATTCCGTCTGAACCCCATTCCGCTGCTTGCTGTGCTTTGTCTCTACTCCCCCTTCGGGTGACGCTCGTGCCGACGCTCCTTCGTCGCTAACGCTGCGCTAACGCTACCGCTACGCTAACGCTAACGCTGCGCTAACGCCAGATGCCTGCGGAGGGAAACCCTCCCGCAGCACTGGTCTCACCTCCTGCAGCGCTGGACTCACCGCTTTCGGGGAAGGGTTGGGGGTGGGTTTCTCTTATTCTGGGTGATTTGACGGACATCATATTAGTTGTCAGGTTAGCTTCATAGCACTACTCACTACTTAAAAGGCGTTAAGAGTGAGGAGTTTTTATTTTTTATTCCTCACTCTTAAGAAAGACTTATATAAAGCTCAATTGTGCCATAAGTACCGGGGAGTTGGGAGTATGAACGGGCAGAATGCGCTTAAGTATCCTCAGGATATACCCACTTCGGCGGCTCAGTAAGTTTTTTCATTCTTGCTAACTCAGCTATTTCTAACATCCTGTCTAAAGAAGTCTCTTCAATAAACTTTGAAGTCACCTCTACATGAGATTTGTTGTCTGAAACGCGCTCATTGTCGCTGGTTTGGGGATTATTTACCTTACCCTCTTCCACGCTGACCTCCTTGGCTTTTATTCTTAAAACATTAATCACCAGAAATTTCTGCTATTCTCGCAAAAATACTTCTGTTCTATTACTTAGATAGATATTAACGCTCTCACTGCTCTGTGAGACTTTCTATGTAACATTTCTCAAATTTATAATTAGCTGTACACAGGAATGGCAAGCTTTTTCTGAACCCACTCTCATCCGCTATTCTCTAATCCTGTGTCTTGACGCTTCGGAGTTGTGGCGCGATCGCCCTTTGTGAGCAGCACTTACTCATAATTTCACCTCCACCCCCTCCTCCCTTTCCACATCCGGTGAAAAGTCAGCCACCCCCTCAGGTGATTTTGCTTCCGCTTTAATGCCATCTCGACATGAATGAGAAATTCCTACTCCCCGTAACTCTTTAGAGATTGGCGAATATATTAAATAAAGTGCTAATTATTGATTGACTTCGGCTCCAAACACACAATGGAAACAACAGTAGCAGTTAACCCTTTTCTTGAGGGCAACTTTGCGCCAGTACATAAAGAAATCGAGACTGATGCCCTAAAAGTCATAGGTGAGTTACCCCCAGACTTATCGGGAATGTTTGTGCGAAATGGTTCTAACCCCCAATGGACACCTATTGGTCAATATCATTGGTTTGATGGTGATGGGATGTTGCACGGAGTACGAATTAGCAACGGCATTGCTACTTATCGTAATCGCTATGTGCAGACAAAAAAATGGCAACGAGAGAACCAGGCAGGTAAGGCTATTTGGAGTGGGTTTTTAGAATCGCCACAGAAGGATACACCTAAGGATGTCAGTGGAAATACTGCAAATACGGCTCTTATTTGGCATGCCGGGAAATTTTTGGCACTGTGGGAAGGAGGTGCGCCTCACGCCATCCAGCTTCCCAATCTAGAGACAATTGGCGAATATACTTACAATGGTAAGCTAGTTTCTGCCTTTACTGCCCATCCTAAAGTAGACCCGATAACGGGTGAAATGATGTTCTTTGGCAACTCCTTTGCGCCACCGTACTTGCAATACAGTGTCGTTTCCGAGACGGGTGAACTGTTGCGGACTGTGCCAATTGATATACCAAAGGCAGTAATGATGCATGATTTCGCTATCACGGAAAACTATACCATTTTTATGGATCTGCCCCTGACTTTTAGTCAGGAACGAATGCAGCGAGGAGAACCGATGATGATGTTAGAGCGCGATCGCCCTAGTCGCTTTGGTATTGTTCCGCGTTTCGGCGACAACAGCAATATTCGTTGGTTTGAAAGTCCCGCTTGCTTTGTCTTCCATACTCTCAACGCTTACGAGGAAGGGGATGAGGTGGTATTGATGGCGTGCCGGATAAGTTCCACGACTGTCTTCACGTCGGAAGATTCGCTATCCGATCCAGAAGCGAACATTCCTCGCTTGTATCAATGGCGGTTTAACTTGAAAACGGGAGGTGTACGGGAGGAGTTGCTGGACGATGTAGCTTCAGATTTTCCCCGCATTAATGAAAACTTTTTGGGTCAAAAAGCTCAATATGGCTACACTGGTAGGATGACTAAAGGTTCCACACCTCTGTTCGACGGTTTAATTAAGTACGACCATCACAGTGGCAAGTCTGAAACTCATGAATTTGGTGAGGGACGCTATGGCGGTGAGACTGTTTTTGTGCCTCGGAAGAGTGGAACTGAGGATGACGGTTGGTTAATTACCTTTGTTTACGATACTAATCTTGACAGATCTGAACTCGTAGTGGTAGACGCTCTTGACATGACAGGTGAACCAGTAGCACGAGTCATCATTCCTCAACGAGTGCCTTATGGTTTCCACGGTGCTTGGATTTCAAGTCCTGAGTGATAAGGAGCCAGTGCTGTTCAAGGGAGCGTCTCCCCGAGTGAGAAGACGGAGAGCCAGTGCAGGATAAGAGCGTTGCTGAGGAGCCAGCGCCGTGCGGGGGGAACCCAACGCCAGATGCCTGCGACGGGAAACCCGTCTTCAGCACTGGCTCCCCTTGAGGCGACTGGCGTTGCTGAGTAAGAAAGAGTCTTGAGTTAAGATTTTTCGGTTTCAAGCTTAATCTTTGATCTAAGGGACTTAGGAGAAGGATTCTTCAGGACTCAGCACTTAAGACTGTTTGACGGAGTTGTCCGCAAGCAGCATCGGCTTCCAAACCACGAGAATAGCGCACGCTGACAGCAATTTTTTGCTGTTCGAGAACTTTGGCGAAGGCGAGAATGCGATCGCGGTTGGGGCGTTTGTAGTCTGCTTCTTGAATGGGATTGTAAGGTATTAAATTAACATGGCACTGAAATCCCCGCAGACGTTGTGCCAACTCAAGTGCTTGTTGTGGTAAATCGTTGACACCTGCTAAAAGAATGTATTCAAAACTTACACGCCGTCCTGTGGTTTTCACGTACTCCCGACATTCAGTTAGTAAATCCTCTATGGGATAGGAATGGGCGCTGGGAATAAGTTGTTCTCGCAGTGCTTGGTTAGGGGCGTGAAGACTGACGGCGAGAGTGACTTGTAAACGATGTTCAGCTAACTGACAGATGCGATCGCGAATACCAACGGTAGAGACAGTTAGCGATCGCTGTCCGATACCTACATCCTGATTTAAGGATCTCAATCCTTCTAGAACATTATCTGTGTTTAATAACGGTTCACCCATGCCCATAAATACCACATGACTGACCCGGCGCTGGAAATCTTCCTGAACTGTCAACACTTGATCGACAATTTCATGGCGTAATAAGTTGCGCTTGTAGCCGCCTTTACCAGTAGCGCAGAAATCACAAGCCATCGGACAACCCACCTGAGAAGAAACGCAAACAGTCAAACGGGATTTTGAAATTTCTCCTCTTCCTTCAAAAGCAGGAATACCTACAGTTTCAATAATTTGACCATCAGCTAGTTGCAAAAGATACTTTACAGTTCCATCAGGTGCAACAGAGCGGTGGTGTAAAGTTGAGCGTCCAATGGGAATTTCTGCAACTTCAGCACGCCATTGTTTGGGAAAAACCGAAATATCCGCAAGCGATCGCACTCCCTTTTGATAAAGGAACGAATGCAGCTGCTTTCCTCTGTATGCTGGTTGTCCTTGAGTCAGCACCCAAGCAGTTAACTCGGCGTGTGAAGCACCAAGCAAAGGCGGAATTGCCCCGGATTGAGAAGCTTTATCTAATTTTTGCGCTGTAAGGGACTTAACCTGAGACACAAGAGGCGTAGCTGACATAACGAGTACAAGTTGATGCTGCAATCTCTATACTATAACTTCTCGCTCGCTACGGGTCGGGAGTGATTGACATCAAGTCTAGTTAATAACTTATTATAAATCATGCATTTTTGCGAGGTCAGACAACTTTAACAGAAAGACAATTTACGACTTTTGCCCAAGTTTACTTTTTTACTAATCAACCGGACATAATCGAAATAGTGTCGGAGCAACGCGATCGCGAGTTAGCTTATAGCTACGGGTAATCCTTGCTTGACATTGGTAACCCATTTAGCTTTAATTTAAATGCACATCAGGTACTGTCACTTCCGTTGCTAATTATACTTAGTTGAACCTTTTTTGGAGAAATACCAATGACCATTTCAATGTATCAAGCTTCAGTACCAGTGTTTATTCGCATGTTGAATAACCTTGTCGGTATTCTGGAAAAAGGTGCTGCATATGCAGAAACAAAAAAAATAGATCCTTCTGTGTTGGTAAATAGTCGTCTAGCGCCTGATATGTTACCACTGTCAAAGCAAGTACAAATTGCCTCTGACATAGCAAAGCGAGGTGCTGCAAGACTAGCAGAGGTAGAAGCCCCTGACTTTGAGGACAATGAAACTACATTAAGCGAACTTATTCAGCGTCTTCAGAAAACTGTCTCTTATCTAGAGACATTTAAACCAGAACACATTGAGGGTTCTGAGGAGAAAACAGTTACCTTACAGGTAGGTGACAACACTCTATCTTTTCAAGGAATGCCATTTCTCCTATATTTTGTTTTACCAAACGTTTTTTTCCATGTCACAACAGCATATGACATTCTCCGGCACTGTGGTGTAGAACTTGGCAAACGAGACTTTCTTGGGAAGCCTTAAATAGCTAATATCTTTACCAGAGAACCCATTGAGAAATGCTTGGAGGCTTACAACTAGTAGCCTATGGGCGATCGCTTCTCGCCGCAGACGCATAGAGAACAAAGGAAACGTCAGATTGAGATGAAGAGAGTGGGGAGAATAATCGCTCCTCCTGTACGGGTGGTTTTAACGTCAAGGAACGCATTTACTCACAAGTTATCTGAATTAAACCTGCCCCTACTCTCGTCTCGTGACTCCCTAAATAGATGACTGTGTTCGGGATGATATAAACGCGATCGCCCCTTTTTTGGCAGTAGTGCAGGGCTAATTATATAAAGTGTGGTACGAATTAGCTTCTCAGTGTGAGTACAATCTGCCATTTGGTTGAGAGGGACAACAAAAATTTTTTCATCAGGCCAGCCCAAGCGAAAACAAATTGCTACTAGTGTTTCTACTGAGTAGTGTTCTAGAAGCTTTATTTGTGCATCTTCTACGTGACGTACGCTAAGATACAGGCATAAGCTAGCTTGATGGGCAGCGAGTGCGGCTAACTCTTCAGATGCAGGAACTTCAGTGCGTCCACTGATACGTGTTAGTATAATTGTTTGAACTAAGTTAGGAACGGTAAGTTCGACTTTAAGTTTGGCGGCAGCGGCTTGAAAAGCGCTAATACCTGGTATAACTTCAAAAGCGATTTCCGCCTCTACCAATAATTGCATTTGTTCATGGATGGCACTGTAGAGACTCGGATCACCAGAATGAAGACGAACGACCGATTTATGCGATCGCACCCGTTCTATCATGATTGGTAAAATCTCTTCTAAAGTCTTGTTCGCCGTTTGAATAATCTCGGCATCTTGTCGGCAGATCTGCAAAATCTGTTGCGGTATTAGAGAATCAGCAAATAATATAACATCTGCTGCCTCCAGTAGTTTCTGCGCCTTAACGGTTAATAAATCGGGATCTCCTGGACCTGATCCCACAATATACACAATTGGTTCTAAAGACATCATAAATAAATAAATTCGGAAAATAATAAGTACAATTACTTGTTATTTATCTTAAAAAATACAGTAAAAAAGTTTTTTGGAAATTTTTCAGTAGCCTTCCGGATCAACCCTCTTTGCCTAGTAGAGAGTATTGGTAGATGCACCCTGGTTAAGCCCTAGAGAATACTCTGGGGCATTTTTTATTTTGCTGGTAGGGGTGAGTTCAATCAGCGAGAAACTTATCAGCAGACACTCCAATTTTGTGAAACACACTCATACATTAGTTGGTAGTTAGTTGTTTTTTTCAACTAACTACTAGCCACCATATACTGCTATTACCTCATCTCCCCATCTTCCCATCTCCCGTTTTGCCTATTTTCTGTGGGAGTGGAAACGACGTCCGGGAAAGGACGTTTACCTATGTAAAGCCACGCTAACCCAGCTAATCCTAAAGCGATTCCGACTAAACTAACTATTTGTGCTATTCGTAATGGTCCTAACATTAAGCTATCAGTGCGAAGACCTTCGATCCATAAACGTCCCAAGCTATAAGCTGCTAAATAAACCATAGATAGGGTACCTAACTTCAGGCGTGTTCTTTGCAAACCTCGAAAAAACAATGCGATTAGTAAGGAGAACACCATGAAATCCCACAGAGATTCATAAAGAAATGTGGGATGAAAGTAATCATAATTCTCGTACTGTGGGGGACGCGGGAACCTTCTTTCACCGTTACTAAAATTAATGACCTGAGGAATATACAGCTTCCAAGGTAAATTGGTAGGTCTACCGAAGGCTTCAGAGTTGAAGAAATTGCCCCAACGTCCGATTGCCTGCCCTAAAATTAGTGAAGGACTCACCAAATCTGCCAATTGCCAGAAAGAAACTCGCTTAAGTTTGGCAAAGATTAACGTAGCAGCAATCCCACCAATAATTGCGCCATGAATCGCAATACCTCCTTTCCAAATAGCGATGATGTTCTCTGGGTGCTGGGCATATTCCGACCATTGAAACAAAACGTAATAAAGTCGTGCTGCTGGAATTGCCCCAATCACCAGCCAAATTGACAAATCACTGAGTAAGTCCGGATTAACGTTACGGCGCTTTGCCAAGTACTGGGAAAGAGTGACACCAAGCAAAACCGCTGTAGCAATCAACAAGCCATACCAACGGATAGTTATTGGACCTATTCTTACTAAAATCGGTCCTGGAGAAGTAAATTGAACTGCCAAGGGCAAGGCGGAAAGATCCAGTGCCATGCAAAAGTACCTAGAAGACTGTAATATTCAAACATTGCAGTGACCAAAGAAGCCACCGCTTTGATTTTAATCTGGACTTATACATCTTATGTCAGTCGGCGCTTTGGGGCGGGTTTAATTCAGGTAACTTATGATCCCATGTGTTCCTTGACGTTAAACTTACCTGTACAGTCGGCGCTTTGAGGCGAATTTAATTCAGGTAATTTATGATCCCATGTGTTCCTTAACGTTAAATGCGCCCGTACAGTTGGCGCGGAATTATTATTCTTTTGCCTTCCCCCAATCCCGATGGTTCGATATAATCACCTAAACAACTTTGAAAAATTTTCAGATTGTGATTGCTATTTATCCAGGTAGCTTTGACCCTGTCACTTTGGGACACCTCGATATCATCGAACGCGGTAGTCGGTTGTTTGATCAGATGATTGTTGCTGTACTACGAAACCCTAATAAAATGCCTCTGTTTACCGTGCAACAACGGCTAGAACAAATTCGTCAAGCAACGCAACATCTAACGAATGTAGAAGTAGACAGCTTCGACGGTCTGACTGTCAACTACACCCAAATGCGGAAAGCGCAAGTGCTACTGCGGGGTCTTCGCGCTGTTTCAGACTTTGAAGTAGAACTTCAGATGGCTCATACTAATAAAACTCTTTCTACCGAAATAGAAACAGTTTTCCTAGCAACATCAAATGAATATAGTTTTTTAAGTAGTAG
>JAQYWP010001177.1 GCA_029379285.1 Rhizonema sp. PD38 | reverse complement strand
CAAGTCAACCCTTTTCAAACAACCTCTTAGCGCTAAAATCTCAAACCAAACTGGTTATTGGCATCAACGGAGAATTCAGCCTGTGGGTTTTGGAATTTTGACGGATGTTAATTGAACAGCCATCTCCAAACTTAATGGCAGTCAAGTAATACCATTTCTGAATATTATCATTTAACCAATAAAATTCTTGCTCTAGTGGTTCTCCTGTTGCCACTACCTGCACTAATAAATCGAATAATCTAGAAATCAATTGATTCAGTCGTGTTTTCTCCATGGATTTACCCATGAGATCTTCTCGTTTTTTGCCCAATAACTTGGCAAATGCGGGATTAACTACTAGATAGCGAAAGTCTTCTATTTCCCCAGTGGTTATATCTCTTACTACCTCCATAGCTGCAATTCCATCTAGGGAACTGTTTAATACACTAGCTAGGAGAGTGCGAGATTGGTAGAGAATTTCTACGGTTTGTTGATGTTGCTCAATTTCCTCTCTTAGTTGGCGTTTTTGTTGTTGGATCGTGAGTTGCGTTTGAATACGGGCAATGACTTCTTCTGGCTGAAAGGGTTTAGTAATGTAGTCTAGTCCCCCAATTTGAAAGGCTTTAACTTTATCAATAGTTTCCTCTAAGGCGCTTAAGAAAATCACGGGAATTTCTGCGGTTTCGACATCGGCTTTTAGCTTTTCGCAGACTTGGTAGCCATCCATCTCCGGCATTTTAATATCCAGCAAAATGACATCAGGCGGGTTATGACTGATTGTCCTTAATGCCATGTAACCGTTGGTAACGCTGCGAACTTTGTAAGCTTGTTTGGTTAATATCTCTGTAAGAACCCGTAAGTTCTGTATCAGGTCGTCTACAATTAATATGTTGCCTTTAAGGTGGAAATCCTGCTGAATATTGCTGGCTGCGATCTTCTCTAGGGTGAGAGTGTATATGGCACCTTGATCAATGAGTAGATTGCGAAAGTTATACTTGGTGACTTTATTCCCCAATAAGTCTGAAAGCTGCTGCCATAAGCAATAAGCTAAGTCTTTAATATACCCAAGACTCAGGTGTAATTTGTCGGCTACTATGTTATAGGGTTCGTTGTTCCAAGCAGCTTTGAGGATTTCTTTTTCTGGGGGTGTCAGATGTTTTCCCGTCTTGGTTTCAAGACTAGCTTCTATAAGTTGTAGTGCTGTTTCCAAAAACATGGCGACTAAGCTTCTCTGGTAGTAAGGTATTTAATGGTTGCACCCTATAAATCTTTAATCTCTAAGTACTGAATTGCGTAAATTCGTATCGAATTGATTTCTTCGTGTGGGCATTGCCCACCAATTATCAAAACTGTGGGCAGTACCTCAATACCGTTCGGTTAAGACATCTCTTCGTTGAGGCAGCGTTTTGTGCTAGGGGGCAGGGGGGCAGGAGAGAAGAAAGTCAATGGGCGTTACCTTTTCTCCCCTCTTCCTCCGCTCCTCTGCCCCCTGCAAGCCGAAAAGAGCAAATTTCTATATCCGAACAGTATTGGGCAGTACCCATCCGACACAAAAAAAGAACATTGCGAATTTATACTATCATGTACTAGGTACTGCGTTTCCTAAATTCGTATCTTAATTAAAAGGCTTGAAGCTTGTAGTTGCACTATTCACAAGGATAGCGCAACTACGAACCATCACGCTATAACCTTGTGCAATTATATACAAAATTAAATTATTGTTGGTAGAAAGCTTTTATCCATCAATTAGGGGGATGTATGAGGCAATAATGACTTTCCATCCTTGAAATTTAACGTTTTTAGCGTTAATGGGTCAAGTTCTAAAAAATAATTAATTTTGTTAAGTAAAAAATACGGTTTACAGCCAACATCTCTTTCTGTCAATGCATCAGTTTTAAAGTTTTTCAATTGACAGAGAAAATAAAATCATCCCGCACTCTATGTAACGCGCCTACCCTTTACTGATGTCCCAAACTCTTGAGGAACAAATACATACACATAACCGTCGTCATAACGCTTTGTTCTTCTTAACACGTCTATTAAGATAGGTTTAAAAAACTTTAGAAACAATGTTAGTAAAGACACGTCATTAACTTCAGTAACGAATCAAAAGGAAACCCGAAAATGACTCGCTTTCGTCGCTGGAAGTCTGGAACTGTAGCAGTCATAGCAATGGCAGTCACAACAGGTATAGTTGCCCCTATATTTGCTCCCGTTCCTGCTAATGCACAGCTTATACGCGAACAAAATGGAGAATACAATGGATCGATTTCAATCCCTGCTGGGGTGACTCTTCCTGTTACTTACGATAAAGATAAAGTCGTTGTAACTCCTAACGAAACAACACCCTTAAAGTTGAGGATAGCAAGAAACATCGTAGATAGAAACAAAAATGTCTTAATCCCTGAAGGAACCGAAATTAAAGGGCAATTAGAACCTGCAACGAGAAACTCTGAAAAAGGTTCTCAGTTCATAGCTCAAGAGTTAGTATTTTCTAATGGCGATCGCCAATCTATTGACGCCAGTTCTCGCATCATCACCAAAAAACAAAAAATTACGAAAGGAGCCGACACTGGCACAGTTGTACAAGATGCAGCCATTGGTGCTGGTGCGGCTAGTCTCATCGCACTTATTACAGGAAACCACAGGGTTCATGCCATAGAACCAATACTCGGTGCTGGTGCTGGTACAGCCGCAAGTATTCTGTTGCGACGTAAGGAAGCTGAAGTTGTGGTGATTAACCCTCAAAGAGGAGATTTGAATCTCACTCTGCGCTCTAATTTACAGCTTTCTCGCTACTAAACTTAACTTAAATCTAACTCGTGTCTTTAATTATGACAATAGTGCGATCGCTCGTCTAGAATAAGTATGCGATCGCTTATTTTTTCAATAATTTTGAAAATATTTATTACATAATTTCGGATATCAAATATTACAT
>JAQYWP010000198.1 GCA_029379285.1 Rhizonema sp. PD38 | reverse complement strand
TAAAAGGTTGACCCACAGGCTGACCATTGCGGCTCCACAACCGGATAGTACCATCTGATACCCCATTGACGATTGTTTGTCCATCTATGCTTATTGCTACTGAATTTACGGAACTTTGATGACCTTTAAAAGGTTGACCCACAGGCTGACCATTGCGGCTCCACAACCGGACAGTGCCATCAGATCCCCCACTGACGATTGTTTGTCTATCTGTACTTATTGCTACTGACTTTACGTCACCTTGATGACCTTTAAAAGGTTGACCTATAGGCTGACCATTGCGGCTCCGTAACTGGACAGTGCCATCAGATCCCCCACTGACTATTGTTTGTCCATCTGTGCTTATTGCTACTGAAAATACGGAACTTTGATGACCTTTAAAAGGTTGACCCACAGGCTGACCATTGCGGCTCCACAACCGGATAGTACCATCAGATCCCCCACTGACGATTGTTTGTCCATCTATGCTTATTGCTACTGAATTTACAGAACGTTGATGACTGTCGATGCGATTTTTTTCTCGACTAATCTCAACTGCATTAAAAAAGCTGTCTAAAATTGATTGGGGAAATGATTGATTGGGAAAATTGAGGAAAGGTGATCGCCTTTGTCCTATTGCACTAATCACACTCACCATCCCTTTTAAGGGATCATCTGATAACTGATTTTTTGCTACTATGGCGGTTTGTTCTATTCGCCCTTGTTCTGAACTTTGCCACTGATACAGGGCAAAGATAGTTAATCCAGCAAGTGCCAGAAATGCTCCAGTAACACTAGCAAATATTAAACGACGGTTATTGCATTCTGCCCTCCGACTGCATAGTATAAAATCCTTTTCTAAGTCATTGAGATCTTCATATTTCTGAGTATCCTCAAGCAACGCACCCCGGAGCAATGCACTTCTGTCTTCTCCCCGTGCTTTCCATTCCTCTGCTACTATAGTTAAACGTAGCCTCTGGCGTATGTTTACCCGTTCATCTTCTAACCAGTTTACCAGCCGGGGCCAATTGCGTATCAAAGCTTCATGAGCAACTTCAACCTGTGCATCATCGGGTATATCACCTTCAGTCAGGCGTATTAACCGCGCTTGAATCAATTTATCTAACACTCGGCTAACGCGATCACTTGCTTCGCCTGTCTGATATAATATATTACGCTGGATACGGTTGCTGGTAATTTCTAACCCTTCAGTCGGTCTAACCATTCGCAACAAGATGCGTTTCACTGTCACTTGCTCTTCAGGAATAAGCTGTTCGTAAAACTGATCAGCACTATGTGCCAGTGCTTGACGACCACCACCTAAACGTTTATATGTTTCCCAGGTTACTCGATTGTGTTCCCGATTGTCCCAAAGCTTTAACAAGGTAAACTGTAACAGTGGCAATGCTGCTGGTTCGCCCAAAACATCATGCAGCAAAGTATCAATTAACCCTTCTTCAAATTTTAAGCCTACTAACTCTGCTGGTTTTTCAATTGCGTCCCGTAACTCACTAGCATCCATTGCTGTCACACGTACCTGAGCCTGTTCAAATAAAGATTTGAACACCGCGACTCGTGCAACTTGGCTCTCGAAGTCGGTTCGCATTGTTAGGATAACAGTGTGCCTAATTCCAGACGATTGGATCAAATTTATCAGGTTGTCGATAAACGCTTGACGAACATTATCATCACGGCATAAGGTGAACATTTCCTCAAGCTGATCTACAACAAGGAGAGACGGTTTGTTGTATAAATCACTACAAATTTTGAGGAGATGCTTGGGATCAAGCTGAAAGTTTTCAACTTCGCTTTGCACCTGCTCGGTACTAACGCCATCAGCTTTAGTGATTCGAACAAGGTTTGCTAGTGGATTGGCTCCAGGAACCATTGGTGAAAAATAATGCCAGTTTTCACTGCTCGACAGTGTACCAGCCTTTAAACTTGGTAGAAGTCCGCCTAATACTAATGATGATTTACCACTGCCAGAAGAACCAACTACAGCCAATAAACGGTCTTTTCTAAGGTGAGCAACCAATTTTTCTAAAAGATATTGGCGGCCATAAAAAAGGTTGTGATTTTTTTCTTTAAAAGCTTCCAAACCCAGATACGGACATAAGCTCTGATCTAGTTCTGGGGCTAGTGCAGGGTCAAATTCGACTAAGGTGGCATCGGGTGGTTCCCGATCAGCACGGTACAATATAGTTGTCCAGTAATCTAATAAACTTTGGCTAGCCCATCGATCTTCGTCGGTGTCTAACAATGCACCTGTTTCTCTTCCTCTACAAATAAATTTTTCTACCTCGGAAAGCAACTCCGGTGTATTTCCAATCTCACGATGATGCTTGAGAAGCTCACTATGAACCACTCGTAGAGATGCCAAAGAAGGAAAGCGACGTGTGGCTTCGTCCGCATTTGGAGAAATGCTAAAGTTAGTCATGAAATCATCCTTACAATCGACGCCAGTGGTTCCCCGACTATCCGCAAATTGCCACACAATCGCTTTAGTGCCATATCAATACGGTAAAAGCGCTCCCCCGCACGTCTGCGGTAACTGCGGAAGAATCTTTTTACTTTGACGGGATCTTGCACGGCGATCGCTTTGTCCAATTTATCACCATCCTCTTGGAACGATACTGCCCATTCTTCTATACTATTGCCACATAGTGATTCTGCCATTGCTTTCAAATCAGGCCAAGACATTTCTAATTCAAAAGTATCTCTGTCAAAATTGGCTTCTATACGGCGTAATTCTAGATCAATCTCCTGCCAGTCGTTGTGGTTTTTGACAAGAGTGGTTAAAGCATAGCTAAGAGTAACGATTGCATCAACACCGGATTGAAACTGACTGGCTTTCTCTTGTTCTAGCTGAGAATTTTGCAGTTGATTTCGCAAGCTGCTCATTGCTTTCACTAAGGCAGGCAGCCTCAAAGCGCGTGCTGCTGTATTCAAGCTGGTATTAATTCGTGAAGGTTGAATAGCAAGGACTCGATTGATCAGCCAGACAGATTTCTTGAGTTGCCGCGTATCAGAGTTTTCAATCGCTAAGTGCAGTTGTTCAAGTGCAAGCTCAAGATCCTTTACCCACTTTGTTTCATCAGTAGTCAGCATCTTTTGAATCGCCACCTCTCGCACTTGATCCACAATATGCTCAAGTGTTAGCTCATGATCCATAAGAATGTCTAAAGCTGTCTCGTCATCCGGAAATCGTCTCGCCTCTTGCACAATACCGCCGTAACATTGAAATTCCAGTGTATGTAATAGATCGTGTAAATCTTTGTAGTTAGCCAGAAGCTCGATTTGTTCACATACTGTCTCAAAGTCATTGCGAAAAGCAACTACAGTATCTCTAAGCTCAGGCTCTGCCATGAATTCTTTTAATGCGTCCAAGCCACTTTTTACTCTTCGGGTACTGTTTTCACTAACAGAAATGAAGCTTGGCTTAGCTTGAGTGATTGTTGATTTTTTTGTGAAAACTGGAGTTTCATGTTCTTTTATACCAATAAGTTGAGAGCAGCCTAGTTTGAAAGCAAATTCTATCTCTTCTCCAGCTCCCAAGGCATCATAAAAAGCTACAGCAAAATTTATAGCTGCTCTATCCCCAATTGTACGATTCATGCCGATCGCATAGTTGACGTGTTGGCTAATTGCCTCTGCTTGTACTTGAGAGTAGCAACCATTTAGCAGTACACACTCTACTCCCTTTGTAACAAATAGTTCAAACATACTGGAGAGGGACTCTGTCTGTAAAAATGCTGCTTGACCTGTTTCGTCCTCCAACACAATGCCATCAACTCCTGCACCATGTCCGCAGAAATGAATAATTTGGGGTTGAGTGTCTAGAATTGCTCGATAAAAGTCCTGTGAACGTACTGCCCACTTCTCCTCTAGCTTGAACTGCTCCCGCATGCTTGCTCGTCGCAATGCCTCAGCAATCTCCCGCACCTCTTCATCAAGCCGTAGCTGAGAAGTATTTCTCGGATTCACTGCCATGAGCAAAATTGTTTTCACACGCCTTAAGGAGTTCAGTGGTTTTTACAAAAGACTTTATAAGTTCATAGTGATACTACATGTGCTTTGAACGATAATTTGTCCTTTTTGGACACGATAGGGGTCTTGGCTGTGACTTAAAGGAAAAGATTGCCGTGGCAGAGGCTGGAACCATTATTGTCACTGGAACGATAACTTGGCAGAAAAAGACATTATATGGTTCCAATCGCCAACAGATAAGTTATCGTTCAAAGTCCCAAACCTTGACTGGGAGTGGGTTTGAAAAACAGCTCTTTTGTTCGGTGACGTTTTTACTGGGTTTAGAGAGTACAAAATTTAAAGACTCTCGGACAGCCTGATGCTTCCATTTTTGGTCAAAGGACAAGTTATCATTCCCATATCAGGAATCTTTAACAATTGCCTCACATAACAATCACGGCTTCAGACACTAAGGGACTTCCAAATAAAAAAATAATCAATCTGTAAGGGGGAGCAGGGAGCAGGGAGCAGGGGGAATAAGGAAGTAGGTTGAGTTTGAGAATTGGATAATTTATTTCTTGGAGTTCCCTTAGTCTTTAATGCCAATCTCCAAGAATTTGCTCAAAAGGTCAGTTACATTACTGCTTTTGAAACTAGAGGAAAACTCTCTCCTGCTGAAGCAGCCCATGCAGATTAAGACTCTGTGGCATCAATTGAAACATAGTAAAAAAGGATTAGGAATTGGTACGAACGACGACTCTAATGTTGATAGTTGAATTCCAAATCAGTAAAAACACGAATAAATAAAATTGGTTATGGGCGTCATTTATCAATGTGTAATAAGATGCTCAGTCAAGTTAATTGACAATGCCCTCGTGATTTAAGAGATCTGATGCTACCAAACCTTTTTGAATAGCTAAGACTGCTGCTTGAGTGCGATCGCGTACCTCTAATTTTTGCAAAATAGCATGGACGTGAACCCGCACTGTACCGGGGGCTATGTAGAGAATTTTTGCAATTTCTTGATTGCTTTTGCCAGCAGCCACTAGTGCCAGAATTTCTTGCTCGCGCTTCGTCAACGAGTTGTCTGGCTGTTCAGTAGTTGATATTGGTAATACTGACATGCGGTTGTCTTCAAAAGCCGCCCGAATTTCATAAGTGGCTGTTCTATCCCACCAAGAAGCCCCTGCCACGACAGATCGCAGTGCTAATATTAGAGACTCCGGAGGAATTCCTTTGAGACAGTAACCTTGTGCCCCTGCCTCAATTAACCGTAAAATCAATGCTTTTTCCGAACGTGATGTTAAAACTAAAACAGGTAAGTTTGGCTGCTGCTGTTTAATTTGACGACACGCCTCAATGCCACCAATGCCGGGTAACCCGATATCTAATAAAACTAAATTCAGGGGGTAGCGATTTGCCAATTCTACTGCTTGTTCGCCATCTTCTGCTTCTGCAACAATTTCTACATCCGCCTCTTGCTGCAACCGCATCTTCAACCCGAGGCGAAACAGTTCATCATCTTCAACAAGTAAGATTTTTAGCGTTGCCCCTAGTTTCATTTTAGACTTCTTTTCTGAGGTAAGCTGTTGTCTATTTAAATTATACTCCTGCTGGTGCCGTCTTTGTAATCTAGACAAACTTGTCCCATCGCGACCAATACCGTTCGGTTAAGGAATTTACACAGCATGCAGGTAGGCAGTTCTTGAGCAGTTCCTGTAAAGTTGCAGTCCCCACACAAAGAACTCTTTTGAGGGTGAGCCTCAAGAACATAAACATATCGTATTGGAGCAACTCCTGCAAGGGGGCAAAAAATATGTTAACTGAGAAGATTTTCGAGACATAAATGTTTTAGTTTTTTCTGTATATTCAGTTGGATATTATATGTGAATCGTTATGAAATTCGGTGCTAGAGCAACCACAGCTTCTTAGGTAGTTTAATAATTGGTAATTTTAAAAGTGACATAAAGATTTTATTCAGATTGAATTTAAAGTATCGATAAGTTAGGCAAATAACTTTCATCATGCCTATAATATTAAATTAGATTAGGCAGTTAATCTGCTTATTGAACATAGATAATAACAACTCGTCTGAACAAATGGGTGATCTAGCAATATCTAAATTCAGTTAACTAAAGTAAGTCGCCAACTTACAACTTCTCTTTCAGAAATGTAAGGAGAAAACGATGTCCATAGAAAATGTCAAAGCTTTTTATCAAAGGTTAATAAGTGATGAGACTTTTTGCACCAAGATTCAAAGCATTAATAGTAAAACTGAATGTACCCAAATTGTTAGGGATGCAGGTTATTATTTCACGCAAGAAGAGTATGAAAAGTATACTCATCAGTTGTTAGAGTCAGATAATACTGATAGTGAACTCCAGGATTTAGATGAAAAAGAACTGGAAGCCGTCATGGGTGGAGCAAGTTCAATTATAGGCAACTGGAAGAATATGCAGCAGCCGTATGGAGTTGTAGAGACACCCTTTACATTGTAAGTAAATAACTTTTTCTACTTACAACTGTTGAAATTTCAAGTCAAGCATAAGGCATATAAGATGTAAGGAAAAAATTATGTCCCTAGAGAATGTTAAAGCTTTCTATGAAAAGCTAGCAAGTGATGAGGCTTTCCGCACCCAAATTCAAGGCGTTAACAGTAAGGATGAATGCAGCAAAATTGTCAAGAGTGCTGGCTATGATTTTACCCTGGAAGAGTATGAAGAATATACGACCCAATTGTTGGAGTCAAGTTCTAATAACGGTGAAATCGGGGAATTGAATCAAAAAGAACTGGAAGCTGTTTTTGGTGGCGCTTCGTCATTCATTGAAAGACCCATCATACAACCGCTATATGGAGTTTGGCGATTAGGCCCTCAGCCTGCGTATGGAGGCTTCCGATTTACAGGGGAAGATTTTTAAATAACTTAGTTGAGGATAAATTCGATGACCTATCGCAGAATTAGCTATGCAGTTTGGGAAATTACCTTGAAGTGCAATCTAGCCTGTCAGCACTGTGGTTCTCGTGCAGGTCATACCAGAGCGCAAGAACTTTCAACAGCAGAAGCTCTTGATTTGGTTAAACAGATGGCGTCCGTCGGGATTACAGAAGTCACCATTATTGGAGGTGAAGCTTTTCTACGTCCTGATTGGCTGGAAATTGCCTCTGCGATTACCTCTGCTGGGATGGTCTGTGGAATGACCACTGGAGGTTATGGTATCACTTTAGATACCGCTCGCCGGATGAAAGAAGCTGGAATTAAAGTGGTTTCTGTCTCAGTTGATGGTTTAGAAGCAACTCATGACCGTATTCGGGGGAGAGTTGGCTCCTGGCAATGGGCGTTTAAAACCATGAGCCATCTCAAGGAAGTAGGTATTCCCTTCGGCTGCAATACTCAAATTAATCGTCTGTCTGCACCAGAATTTCCCCTGATTTACGAACATTTGCGCGATGCAGGAATCTTCGCTTGGCAAATACAGTTAACTGTACCGATGGGGAATGCCGCAGATAATAGCCAGATTCTGCTGCAACCTTATGAATTGTTGGATGTGTATCCGATGATTGCCCGTGTTGCCCAAAGAGCAAAGCTTGAAGGGGTGCAAGTTCAGCCTGGGAATAATATTGGCTACTACGGACCCTATGAGCGACAGTTACGGGGAGGAGATGCTTGGTCTTTTTGGCAGGGATGCACTGCTGGACTATCTGCTTTGGGCATTGAAGCAGATGGTGCTATCAAGGGTTGTCCCTCACTACCCACTACCGCATACACTGGTGGCAACATCCGCGACCACTCTCTACGGACAATTATTGAAGAGACAGAAGAATTGCGGTTTAATCTGGGGGCTGGTACTCCCCAAGGAACGGAGCATCTGTGGGGTTTCTGCAAAACTTGTGAATTTGCAGAACTTTGTCGTGGTGGCTGCTCTTGGACTGCTCATGTTTTCTTTGACAAGCGAGGGAATAACCCTTACTGTCATCACCGCGCCCTCACTCAGCAAAAACGGAGTATTCGAGAAAGAGTGTTTCTCACGCATCCGGCAGAGGGGAATCCTTTTGATAATGGTGAATTTGCTCTGATTGAGGAACCGATTAATGCCCCATGGCCAGAAAACGATCCGATCCGCTTTACTAGCGATCGCATCCAGTGGTCAGAAAGTTGGTTTTCTGAACCAGAGTTAGCAACTTCAGCGGTTGGTTGATACCATTCAAAACTGCACGTATCCTTATTGCCATGAATTATATCTCCACTGATTCTCTGCCTGAAGAAAATGCGACGATTGCTGACGAGCAAACTCAGGAAAACTCTTTAGCACCTCTATTACCTCGCTCAGCTTGGGATAGTCAGTTAGCTTATTTGAGAGTTGTTTTTAGAGCCAAGAA
Source organism: Rhizonema sp. PD38 (assembly GCA_029379285.1). Classification (GTDB taxonomy): domain Bacteria; phylum Cyanobacteriota; class Cyanobacteriia; order Cyanobacteriales; family Nostocaceae; genus Rhizonema. The sequence goes on along the minus strand of JAQYWP010000198.1, from coordinate 2,587 downwards.
AGCTTTAGATCGAATCGAGAAAGAAGCTGATGTGTTGAGCAGGTAATTTGGTCACAATTTAGTTTTAGTCAGCATGTTAAATAAACTAAGTAATTTGCCTCAGAAATGGTTAATTCTTAGTATAATTCAAAATTAAAAGGAAAATTAAAATGACTGAAAGATTTAGAAAGCACAGCGTTGAAATTAATGATCTGATTGGTGATGCCATCAATAATGCGCTGGTACGACGAAACCAGGCTATTGATTCTCAAGATACTTTGTCAGCTTTATCTAATGAGGAAGAGACAAAGGTTGTAGGTGGTTTAGTAACAAGTGGGATAATATACTATCCACAGCGGCAATTATATGATGAAAATCGAATTCACATCGACAGACAAGCAGGCCCTGAATTATCAAAGATACCATCACCTGTAATCCTTGAGTTCAAATTAAAATGGAAGCTGTTAACAAAACTACACTTTGCCCTAGTGCGCGACCAGAATCAGCAGATAGTGTTGTTTTTGGTTTAATCAGTGGGACGGTAATAGAACCCCATGTAGCTTACCTAAAGCAACCACTACCTGTTACAGATGAACTGATAGCAAAGGCTAGTCCGGTTACACCTACTGAAATTTTTCGGACAGCAGCACCCTGCGCTGCGTCGAGTTGTCAGCATTTTGATGGCCAAGACTGTCGTTTAGCAATGCGAATTGTAGAGAAATTGCCTGCGGTAGCAGAGACACTGCCCCCTTGTTCTATCCGCTCCCATTGTCGTTGGTGGCTGCAAGAAGGTAAGGCAGCTTGTATGCGTTGTCCGCAAGTTATTACCGATAGCTACAGCGCATCTGAACTAATACGTGAAGTGGCAAAACCGACTGTTGGTTAACTTCCAAGAAGCACATTTTATAACCCTGACACAGCAAGGGTTTTGGTCTCTGCTGCAAAATGTGCTTCTTAAGAATGTTGCTAGCAATGTCTGACGACAAGTCGCTAAGAGCGTATACGCCGCTAGTTGGAGGCTCAGATCTTGCACCTCTCTGTATCAACCCAGGTAAAGCAAAAAGATGATCAGGTAACCTGATTTTTATTAGTTTTGCTCGCTAAATCAAGGGTTACAGTTTAGTACTGAGTAATCAAAGTACATCCATATTTCCAAATACAAGATATGAGTTAAGCCAAGCTTTCTAGATGTATTTAAGTAATGTAAGGAGAAAATCATGTCCCTAGAGAATGTCAAAGCTTTCTACGAAAGACTTACGAGTGATCAAGCTTTCCGCGCTCAAATTCAAGGCTCTAAAAGCCAGGATGAATATTGCAAAATTGTCAAAGGTGCTGGTTACGTTTTCAATCAGGAAGAGTTGGAAGAATATACGGCTGAATTGTTGGAGTCAACTAATGCTGAGGAAAGTCTGAGAGATTTAAATGAAAAAGAATTGGCAGCTGTTTTTGGTGGGACGTTTTTGGAGTTGTCACCTATCCAAACAGTGTATGGAGTTACTCAAGCACCTTTTGATCCGCCGATCTATTCAGCTTGAGTTTATATATCGATTAATAGGGAGTCTAGATTAACTCTTTTCAAGTTTCAGCAAGCAGCTACAATAATGAATTAAGAGGAAAATCTCAATGGATATAAAAAAAGAAAGTACAACGCCCAATTTGAAATTAATGATTTGATTGGTGATGCTGTAAATAATGCGTTAGTCCGACGGAACCAGTCTATTAATTCTCAAGATACTTTGTTAATTTTGCCTGATGAGGAAGCGGTAAAGATTGCAGGGGGTTTATTGCCATTTCATGTGATGGGATATTTTGCAAATTGACTGGACGAGTCTTTGTTAATATATACACGATGAAAGCAAGTTGAAGAGTTTCAACAATTCATTCCCAAATTATTGTAGTCAACTGTAGCTGAGAATGTTCTTAGAGATCTGAATGGAAGATAATTAGAAGCTTTTGTTGGTCATATCAGTGTGTTGCGTACACGGATATATGGCAATGTGCAGATGTTATAACATAATGTTCTAAAGTCAGAAATTTTCTGGCTACCTTCCTACTCTCCTCAGATAAATTTGATGCTGAGTTTCATATCTATTATCTTTCAACCCAAGATAAAAATTGGGTTGATTTTTATGTTTTTTTTCAGATTTTTTTAGGAAAAACTTCACAGGGAGTAGGGGAACCCACGACTTCAGTCGTGGGATTGTAACAATGACGCTGCATTCCGAAGCGCGAAGCGTCTCGCTCCGGCATCTTTTTTTCAAGTGGGCTTTATACACACAACGCTCATTTGTTTTTTCTTTCCCTGCTAGAATGCTCTCTGCCCCCTGCTCCCAACTTTAGTAAATTAAAATTAAAAGAGACATAAATAATTTAATTATGTCATATTATGTCTGTTAAATTAACCTTAATTCTGGAAGAACCCCACCTCACTCCTGGCTATGCTTTATCTCTCCTCCTCGCTGTCAGAGATATAGGTGGGGTTCTTTCATTATGCTCAATTTGACGGAAATGATATTATTTGCAATTCTAAACTTTTATTAATTTAATTATAAATATAGCAATCCTAAATGAATTACAAACGGCACATTCGCCTGAGCTTTTATTTACA
>JAQYWP010001176.1 GCA_029379285.1 Rhizonema sp. PD38 | reverse complement strand
CTAAAGGAACGACAACGATTCGGGATGCGGCTGAACTACGGGTGAAGGAAAGCGATCGCATTACTGTGACGGCACAGCAACTCAACAAAATGGGTGCCAAAGTTACCGAATTGCCTGATGGCATGGAAATTACTGGTGGAACTCCCCTCACAGGGACGGATGTCGATAGTCATACAGATCATCGCATTGCTATGAGCTTGGCAATTGCTGCTCTCAAAGCTCACGGGACAACGACTATCCATCGTGCAGAAGCCGCCAGTGTCTCTTACCCAGCTTTCACCACTACACTGCAACAAGTCTGCTTTATCAATGAGTAATCCTCAGATTCCCAACTTCTATTAGAAGTCGGGAATCTTACTTATAGTTAATTGCTAATTGCTATTACAATAAGATTACGATAGTCAGTCAAAAAAAAGCTTAATGATTCGCCTCACTCAGTACTCTCATGGCGGCGGTTGTGGTTGCAAAATTGCTCCAGCCCAATTGCAGGAAATCTTATCTGAGGTTCCTTTAAACCAAGTTTGGAAGCAACTGCTTGTAGGCACTCAAACTAGTGACGATGCTGCTGTTTATCAAATCAACGATCATCAAGCTTTAGTATTGACAACAGATTTCTTCATGCCCATTGTTGATGAACCTGTGGATTTTGGACGAATTGCGGCTACCAACGCTTTGTCTGATGTCTATGCTATGGGTGGAACCCCGATTTTAGCCTTAGCAGTATTGGGTATGCCGATTAATACTCTCCCCATGGAAGCTATTCAAGGCATTATGCTGGGTGGAGCAACAGTTTGTCAGGAGGCGGGAATTCCTCTTGCTGGTGGACATTCTATCGATTCCCCAGAACCTATTTTTGGCTTGGTTGCTGCTGGATTAGTACATCCAATGCAGGTGCAAAGAAATGCCACAGCCAAACCAGGAGACAAACTGATTTTGACGAAGCCGTTGGGTATTGGAGTGATGACGACGGCTCTCAAGAAAGGGCAATTGACACCAGATGCTTACGAATCAGTTCTGAAGGTGATGACGCAGCTCAATCGAGTGGGAGCAACTTTGGCAACGAACCCAGATGTTCACGCCATGACTGATATTACCGGATTTGGACTTCTGGGGCATTTACTAGAAGTCTGTCGGGGAAGTGCTGTGAGGGCAGAAATTTCGCTGTCTTTGATTCCGATTCTATCATTCGCTTTAAATTTGGCATCACAAGGCATTTTTCCCGGCGCAGCACGACGTAACTGGGATGGTTATCAATCTCAAATTCAGATATCAGAGCTGAGCAATTTAACCGAGTGGGAAAAATTACTGCTAGCGGATCCACAAACCAGTGGCGGCTTGCTGCTTGCTGTAGCACCAAATAGTATCTCAACTATTTTAGAGCAACTTTTAGCAGAGGGATATGGTTATTCTCGGGTCATTGGTGAGTGTACTGAAGGGGAAGTTGGGATTGATGTGAAGAGGTAAGTAAGTCGGCATAAATAAATAAAAGTTTGTAGTAAGCGCTTTAGCGCTGAAGCGCTTACTACGAGCTAATTTTATAAACTTTACTTTTCTTTACGTAAAGTCTGCCGGGGGAAGCGCATCCCTTGGGCTGTAGCTTTACGTAAAGTCTGCCGGGGGAAGCTTCCCTTGGGCTGTAGCTTTACATAATTAGGTTTTTTATCGCCGACTTACTTGACACAATACGGTTTATATTAGAGTTTCAATATCATGTCTGGAAGCAGGTTGAAAACTCTGTCCGCGCATAACAGGGTTTTCAACGGGCATTCTTACAACAAAGGTGCTTGGGTAACTTTTTCTAAACCTACTGATTTCAACAAATCTTCCCAGTCCATTTTAACGGCTGGATCGTTAGGATGAGAGCGTTGGATTTCAGCAATACTTGTCAAGGTATCAAGCCAAATTCCAGAAGTTGCATATAGAGCAGCACGCTCTCTGGACTGTGCTTTTTGTAATTGAATCATCAGATTAGGATCTGTTTGAATTCGTTCAATTGAACCTGCTGCCTTTAAGTCTTGATCGCGATTCTGAGTATCACAAACTACTGAAAAACTCCAAGTATACTCTTTGCCATTTTCTAGAGATGGCGCATTGGAATTCGTAGACAAACTGACGCTAACAACACCAGCCTGCTTGCTAGGCTTTATGGTTGCTTTGTATAGCTCCTGGTTGCTGGTACTGTCCTGCAAAGTAAACTCTAGCACTTGAGCAGAGTTTTGTGGAACATAGATAAATAACGTTGGATGTGCTACTGTCGTCAGCGAAGGCTCATTTGCAGGTGTCAGTGGTGTTGGTGGCTCTCCTTTGTCTGCACAAGATAGACCCCTTGATGCTGATGATTCGCGCCTACCAGGTTCTCCTATATTGGAAACAAAAGCTAGACTAGCTTGACGACGATTTTGAATATAACTTTGAACGTTATTCACTGCTGTACTGGCGTAGCGATCGCCAGGACGTTCCTGTAGTGCCTGCTTAAAATAGCTCAAAGCACTGGGATAGTTTCTTTGGGCGGTTGCCGCATAACCAAGTTGCATGTCTTGATCGTAGGCGGACGTTGTTTGAGCTAGCACAATCTGAGTTGGAGTAAGACACAATAAGAAAGCTAGTAGTAAGAATACAGACAGACATCTCACCCAGAATGTTTTTTTCATCATCTTTTCCGATTACTGTTACATAGATTATCTATAAAGTAAACACTAAATGACGGTATGGAGACCACTTTAATAAACCTGAGTTCGATATAAAAAAAGGTTAAAACCTTGACAGAATATCCTTCGTAGGAATATAGTGTGGTTTCATCTGCTTTGTAAGCAGGCTTTGATTCGTTCTTGTTTATCTTGATTCATTGTGAGTTATGCACAATGTGTAAGAATTCAGGAGTCAGGAGTCAGGAGTCAGAATGCTTGTCGCTTCAAGAAT
>JAQYWP010001175.1 GCA_029379285.1 Rhizonema sp. PD38 | reverse complement strand
GTGTTGTATTTTCATCAAATAAAAAAAGCTATGTTATTGCGTAACATTTTTTTTAATATTTGGATTAAAAACTAAATGTTATATAATTACTTATTAATTAGAAGAGATAAAAGCCGCTATTAGCTCATTACGAACAGCTATCAAAAAAAAAATATGAAATGTTATATAAAAGAAAAGTTGAACATTAGGTTCTGGTGAAAAGCCTTGAATAGCTTCCAAATGGATGAGCAGTCTGGATGTGGATAGGAGTAATTAGTATGTATGGCAAGAAGTATTTCTGATTGCTTACAAAATAATTCGGTTATGAATATTGAATTAACAGAACACATCCAAGGGAGACTTGAGCCTGACATCTCAACGAGTAAAGTGGGAAGAAGCCTTATGCCTTATACAATTCCTAACAACAGTTGCGTTGGATGTGACAACTGCCGTCCCCAATGTCCTACAGGTGCAATTAAAATAGAGAATAATGAGTATTGGATCGATCCTTGTCTTTGCAACAACTGTGAAGGTTATTACTCCGAACCTCAATGTGTCGTAGCTTGTCCAAATCATTCCCCTATACCCTTAAAACCAAAGAGGGGGAGATGCAAAGTTGATTTTAGAGATGCAACCAGCCCGAATTTATTCTCAAATGGCTTGACTAACCCATTTGCTTCAGCGATCATGATTTGGGAAGCTTGCAATGTGCTGGCGCAGAGAACATCACTACCCTGGGAAACCGATGAAGCAGGAAACTTGTGCTATCGCCGAAAAGTGAATAAAGGGCGGGGTGCGATCGCATTTCACATCACAGGTTCACCTCATACGAACAATCGAGTTAACGATTTAAAAGCAATTGAGGCACTTGATATCAGAACTGCTTGTATCCATCTAATTTTTGCAGCTCATGCAACAGTCTTAGATCAACCGTGGGAGCAGGAGTTTACTGTTGACGATCGCCAAATTGAGAAATATTTGGGGCTGGAGAAACGCAAAGACCTGAGTAAAGCTGCTAAATTAGCTTTGATGAAAAACATGGTGCAGCAAGCTTGCTCGCTGATCGCCTCAATGAATTGGCCTCAACAAGGTCGAGTGCAAGGATTTACAATTGAAGAGAGCCGTTTGTGGCACTTGCAAGAAGTGGAGCATCACTTTCAAGAAGACGATCTCGGTTGCAAATATCTCATCGGGCTAACTTTCAAAGTGAAAGCTGGTATCTGGGCGCAGTATTTCTCAAACAAACAAGGATGTAAGGAACGAACTGCATTCTATCAATATGGCAGTTTGCCCAAAACCTTGTTAACCACAGTTATGAGTATTTGGCAGCAGCATGAGGGAACGGCGCGACTCATGCTCTGGCTGCTATTTAAAACCAAAATGGGTAAAGAACAACGCATCACTGTTCCTACCCTGCTACGTGTTGCTTACGGTGAACGGAAAGTGGCGATCGCTTCCAGGCAACGCGAGGAACGCAAACGATTACTGCGAACATTTGAAAGCGATTTGGAAATTCTCAACCATTACGGCATCAAACCAGTTTTTGATCCAATTACCTACCCACCTAAAATTCAACCTTTATGGGCAAAGTTGGTCGATATTCCCGAAGATCCAGACGAAGCTTTGGAATTCTGGATTAATGACGCTAGCGGCGAGACGCGACTGACAGACAGAAGTCCTCGTGGTAAGTGGAGTCTCCTGCTGAATGCTCGGATTCTGTCGTTTGAACTACCACCAGAATGGGAGCAGCATATCTCTGAATCTCAAAAGAAACAGCGATCAACAAAGACAAGAACAAAGTCAAAAACGACTGTAGGGTATCTGCTGGGCGAACAGATTCTGCAGGCGCGAAAAAATCTGAATCTCTCCCAAAGAGAATTGGCAAAACTCACAGGTAAAAGTCAAAGCTGGATTCGAGATTTGGAAAACGGTCGTTTAAAAGCTAAGCTAGAAGACCAAGCTTTGTTACGAAAAGTTCTGGGGATCGCTTAGTTCAACTCAAATGCGGCATATTTTTATCTGCCTTCAGTATGATCAGTAGGTCGGTGCAAATATAGCATTTCTCGTTTGAATACAATACATTATAGGGGCGTTCCCGTAGGGTAAGGCTGTTCGCCCCCTCAAAGTGCTGTAGTTGACCTAATTGAGAAGCACTACAAAGAGTAGCGATCGCTTAAACTGAAATTAGAGAAATTGATCGCGAACAGAATAATGGCTAAAAATTTTAATAACAATTTACAACATAGCAATTCAAGTCTAACTCAAGAAAGTCGCATAGCCCAGCCTAGTTCTGAGTTCTACTCTATTTTTTCTCAAGAAGAAGTTTTAGGGATTATTCATGCATTAGAAGTCAGACGAGAAATACCTCTAAAGTATTCTTACAAAGGTAGAGGCGCAAAAATTTGGGATAACTTTTATCAAAAATATATTATTCCTAAATGGTATCGTACATCTAATGTGGAAATTGACCTTTTAAAGAAGAATTTTGAATACATTAGTAGCAAGACTCAAAATTGTCATAAAGTCAATATTATAGATGTCGGCGCGGGAAATTCATATCCTGTAAAAGAATTTGTGCGTAAACTTAATAAATTAGGTAAAATTCATAAATATATTGCGTTAGACATAAGCGAAGAATTACTCAATTTATCTCAAAATAATTTTCAAAAGTGGTTTCCGCAGATCGAGTTTGTCAGTTCCACAATTGACATAGAAAATAGTTCTATTCCCGAAGTTTTGTTAAAAAATCCTGAGGATACGGTAAACATAATTTTACACTTAGGGGTGACAATTGGCAATCATCAAAATAGAACTGAAGCCCTGAAAAACTTTAGAGACAGCATGGGGACGAACGATATTCTCGTGTTCACTATCGAAACTGGTTCCAACTCTGATTGGGATGGAAAAGTGAGAGGTGGCTGCAAGTATCATGCGGAACAAGTA
>JAQYWP010001174.1 GCA_029379285.1 Rhizonema sp. PD38 | reverse complement strand
TCGCATATTTTTTCTTCTTTTCACTACTGCACTTGTTGTCTAATTTGTCAATGCGTAAGTCCTGAGGGAGTTACCAACCTCCGTGCCATGACTAGGAAAATTGACTATAACCGTCCTTCCCTGTCAAAGATGAACGATGCTGGAGTTGAGCTTGTTGAGGCAAACTTAGACGATGCGGACTCTCTGACAACAGCCTTTGCAGGGATTTCGGCTGTATACTGCCATGCCACCGCACCGGATGCCGCCAAGCCTGATGGGCGAGAGGTTGAGAGGGCAAAGCTCGTTGCACTTGCAGCCAAAAAAGCTGACATTAAGCACTTGGTGTATAACTCCGCAGGTGGAGCTGACAGGAATTCTGGAATTACCCGCATTGAACAGAAATATAAGGTGGAGCAGATTCTGAAAGAAGCTGGTAACCCAACGACTATGTTACGGGCTTGCTTATTTATGGAGGAGTTTTGGAAGAAGTACACGCGACCATCTATTCTTAAAGGAGTCTTTCGATTCGCCATTCAACCTGATAAGCCCTTACATTTGATTACAACTAAGGACATGGGTGGCGTTGCTGCTCATGTGATAAAACATCGAGACAAGTACATTGATCAAGAAATTGAGCTTGCTGGCGATGTGTTAACTCCTCTTCAGATGGCAGAGGAATTCTCCAAAGTACAAGGTTTTCCCGTTGTCTACAAAGAAACACCCCCCTGGATCTTCTTACTACTCTTGCGACTTGAACTGTTTAATATAATTCAGTGGTATCGCACTTCTGGTTATCAAGCCGATGTCCGGCATCTTCGGGAAGAGGAATTCCCCGGACTTTTGACCACTTTCAGTGAATTTCTGGAAGAAACTAACTGGGCAGATAAAGAACTTACCTACGATCTGCTATAATCTCAAGAAATTTCCCCATATCTGTCACAGAGTCTTGTATATATTTAGGCGTGAGCGCTCGTAATTTTGGATTGTCTTGACGTTGCAGGAGATCACGCAATAAATGTAAGCGTCGTGCAGCAATCAATGCCTCCAAGCAAGACTCGTATTGCTTAGGAAGTGAGCGTATTTGTTGATAACTGTCAAGTAAGACTTTCCGTAAAACTACGTATCCAGAGCGGTGACGCAGGTAGTAAAGTGTCACTGCTAAGTCATAAAGATAGTAACCCCAACCAGAGTCATCAAAGTCAAATACCTGTATCTTGCCTCGATAAAACTTGCAATTTGCACAATGTAGATCGCCATGTATCAAACCAAACAAATCATCTTCTTGACTTAGATACTGCATAGAAGCGCGAATTTTTTTTCCCGCAGCTTCCAAGACTGCGCGATCGCTTTGTGAAACTGGCCAATTACTCTCAATTGGTATTATGGGAGTTCTAAGCAATCCTTCCTCATCGAATCGGGGTCGCACAAAGCCCAGTGGCGGTGTAAACTGCTGGTTGTATTGGTGCAGATGTGCTAAAAATATGCCCATACGTTCAACTGCTCTTGCATTCAATCCCGCATTTTAAGGATCGTCCAGGAAGCCAATGAGACAAAGTACAGTATCTTGTCTCTGGTACTCCCACTGCCTCTGCTGTCACAATGTGCGAACCATCGCTTGCCACAACAGTTTTTGATACTTCTAAATCAGTATTATTTTCTAGCAACAACAACCATAGTAACTCGGAATGGATGGCAGCAATATCGTGCTTGCCTGGCCGATAAATTCGCAGTACATAGCAAAAGTTTGTTAAGTTTGGCTCCTTCTCAACTTTAAATGTCGTGTTCTCCCCATGCGATAGACATACCAAGCGACTCTCACCCAAGTTATATTTGAGTAAAGCTGACTGTGCTAACCGTTTCAGTCGCTTCACCTGACCACTGTAGCTAAGTTCAGCAAAAGGCTTCATTAGAATTGTTAATTTGTAATGTGCAGTAATTTGTTATGCTGGGATTGTAATGATTCATGACTACGATACTTTTGTGAGGAAGAATCGACGATAAATTGGAGGAAAGTCTAGTATTTCTCCAAAAGCAACATATCCAAGCTTTTGATAAAACTATGGGGCTTGAAAACTAAAAGAATCCCCAAACAGGTAAATTGACAACCTCGCCTCATTGCCTTCTCTTTTGTGGTAGCAAGGAGAGAATCAGCAAAACCTTACCCACAACATGCCGCCAATGCCAATAGGTTGATCCAATTAAAACAGTGCTTTGAGTGGCAAATATAATTGATTAAGGTCGGCGCGGGTGTAAAAATGTTATTACTTTACCTAAAAGAATATCTAAAACGCAGCGAATCACACTTCAAGGTTTCGGTCGAACAGATATATTGATTGTAGTAGCAGCAGGCGAGGAAAGGATAGACATCAATGATATCTCCATCTTGAACTATGCAGGAGAAAATCTACTGCGTTGCCGTTGACTTCAAGACAATCAACGTCTGGATGGGGAACACCCAATGACTAAATCATGTCTTGGATTAGCGATCTATCTGCAAAAAAATGCTAAATTAGCACTTGCCTTTTACACAGTAGTCAAAAATCATTCAATTCAGCATAAAAGCGGAAAGAATCACTCCTCTTTAACAATGATTTGCGTGATTCTTCATCCACCATACGAAAGAAGAATTTTGTCTCACCTGTGTAAAAAGCAGCCAGAGCTACTTGACCAACTATTAAGCGTGATTTTAGGCTAACTTAAATACTCACTAATGAAAACGATTACTCGTTAGTCAAATCTCCTCCATCTGCATCAGAATTCAAATGAGATGCAGTATTTTTACTTAGCTTTGGCTGGGAGATTTCTTTGACTTCAATCTTAATTTTGCTATTCGAGAAAGATTTTTGGGTAGATTTTGCTTGAAATGACATATCTTCGTTCTCCTTTGTAGTTGTCACCCTAAAAGCCCATGCAACAAACTCTGTAATTACACCAGGCTTAGTTTGGG
>JAQYWP010001173.1 GCA_029379285.1 Rhizonema sp. PD38 | reverse complement strand
ATTTTAACTGCTTTATTAACTAAAATCATCTCAGTTAAGTCACACCATATATATGCGTTTATGTCAACCTCTAGCTCTCCAAATTTTAATGCGTTTGCCCTGGCTGTTGTCACCATCGTAAGTACTTCAACGTATTGTTTCGAGAAATCAGTTTTTTGACATCATTATAGCAGTTATCGTTTGAGTCACATCCAGAATGCTCTTAAGATCGTCCTGATTGACGTGCGGAATGTAAGATAAAATCTAGCAATAAAAGCATTTTTTCCAGATGTGATCATAGTTTTTATTATAGAGGAATCAATCAATGGCAACCACTATAGACACGAAAAATCTTAGTTTGGAAGAGGTTACGCGGATTGTGAAATTTCAAGAGCAGTTGAATAACTCGTTTGCATCATTACTATCTTTGGAATCTCTTACAGAATTTGAACAACAAGAAGTGTCACAAATCCGCAATCTATTTCATAGTTACTACGCAGCAGGTAAAATTTCGGAAGGGCAAGTTAAGTTTCTCCTCCTATCGCCATTAATAAAGTTGGCTGGCTTTTATCAGCCTAGTATTAGAATAACTCTAGAAGAAAACATTGCCGACATCTCAGTGGAAGATGAAGACACAATCATCAAAGGACGGATGGATATTTTGGCAGTTAATAAGACGCTAGGAAGAACAGTAACTACGCCTTTTTGGATACTGGTGATTGAATCTAAAAATACTACGGTTGACGCTATGGAGGGTTTACCACAATTGCTTACTTATTCGTATAAAAGTCTACAGCGTCAAACATCAGTTTGGGGATTAACTACTAACGGAATGCGGTATCAGTTTGTCTATATTCAGCAAGGAAATCCTCCTACTTATCAACTATTGCCAGATCTCAGCCTGATTCGTCCAGAATCTACAATTGAGTTGCTGCAAGTTCTCAAAGCCATCCGTAATCAATATGATGCTGCTGAGCCAGGGCGAACGTAACTAAAAGAATTTTTCACAAATCAAATAAGATTAGAATAAATCGGCAAACTTATCTGTTTGTTCAATCAAAGCACTCTTGATTCCTGGTTCACTCATCGAATGTCCGGCATCAGGAACAACAATAAATTCAGCTTCTGACCAAGCGCGATGTAACTCCCAAGCTGATATCATCGGACATACCATATCATAGCGTCCTTGAACGATCGCAGCCGGAATGTGGCGGATGCGGTCAATATTCAAGAGTAGTTGATTTTCTGTTTCCAAAAATCCTTTGTTGATGAAATAATGGCACTCAATTCGCGCAAATGCATCTGCAAATTCATCCTTGCTAAAGATATGCATAAGTCCTGGATCGAGAAACAGTCTGCTTGTACTCGCCTCCCAAACTGACCACGCACGCGCAGCCTCTAACCTAATTTGGATATCGGGAGAAGTTAAACGTTTGTAATAAGCTGTAAGGAAATCGTCACGTTCAGCAGGTGGAATTGGTTTTAAATATTCTTCCCATGCATCGGGAAAAATATAACTAGCACCCTCTTGGTAGAACCATCGCAATTCTTGTTGCCTCAACATAAAGATGCCACGGAGAATGAGTCCTGTGCATCTTGATGGATGAGTTTGACTGTAAGCTAATGACAGCGTACTTCCCCAACTGCCACCGAATACAACCCACTTTTCTATACCTAAGTGCGATCGCAGTTTTTCAATGTCATCAACTAGATCCCAAGTTGTGTTTTCCCGCAGTTCTGCATGGGGCTTACTCTGACCGCAACCACGTTGGTCAAACATCACAATCCGCCATTTTTTCGGGTGGAAGTATTGTCGATAAAACGGTGGACAGCCACCACCTGGTCCTCCATGTAGCACAATTATTGGCTGACCTTGCGGGTTGCCTGATTCTTCATAATGAATAGTATGGAGGTTAGAAACCTGTAAATATCCTTCTTGGAACGGTTCTATTGGTGGGTAAAGTTCTCGCATTTACTACAAAAAAGCAATTTAAGGTTTGATACTTCCAAAAATAGACTGGATGCTTTGTAGACAAGCAGGTATAAGTTTAAAAATAGTAACATACATTTAGATTTAAACCCAAATATGCCCTGTCCATGAATTACTTCGTTATTTACGACGGAAATTGTAATCTCTGCGTAACTCTAGTACAAATGCTGGAAAGCTTCGATGGGGGAAAGCTCTTTTGCTACATACCAATGCAAGATGAGCAGAAACTCTCTGAGTTAAAAATTACACCTCAAGATTGTGAATTGGGAGTGATTTTGATTGATGCAAATACTCGCGAAAAACGTTGGCAAGGTACTGCTGCAGTTGAAGAAATAGGTCGGTTATTACCGACAGGTAATGTGTTTGTTGAAGCTTACCGGGCATTGCCAGGGGTTAAGTGGGCAGGCGATCGCATTTACGAACAAGTTCGCGATAACCGCTATGCCCTTTTTGGTAAGCGCTCTAGCACATATAAATCAGCCTACTGTCCTGCTTGTGAGACTTAGGAGACAGGAGTTAAAAGTTTTTATTTAGTTGAACAACTCCAATATCTGCTGGCAGAAATATTTAAGTTTTTCCCCGATTTCTGGGGAAGGATGAACCTCACCAACAAAACTCCAGTTTTCTACAGTTGAAAGTCGCCACTGTTCGCCAAGATGGTTAAATCCGGCTATCTCCAAGCCGATCGCTCGACGCAAGTCGTTGATTGGATCTTGATAAAACCGGATTTGAATCAAAATACTGCGGCTTTTCCAGGATTTGCTGATCCCAGGAAAGTGAAAACCGATATCTATCGAATCTGGATCGACTAATTCCCTTGTTTCCGGATCGTTTCGCCAAGGTTTGAGATCAGATCTAGCATCCGGAAACTCAAATTTAAACAAATTAACTGTAGTAGCAATCTTGCTGGCGAATTCAAGGTTTGTTGCCATCTCAGATGCGTTCACGAAAAGTACTC
>JAQYWP010000197.1 GCA_029379285.1 Rhizonema sp. PD38 | reverse complement strand
CTATTAGAGCAATGGCAAAGGACTCGTAACCCCCGTACCTGTCCTCACGGACGTCCAATCTGTCTATCTTTGGAAGAACCTGCTTTAGCTCGATTTTTCCGACGTCATTGGGTAATTGGGAAAAGCCACGGTATTTAAAAACATCAGGGCAGAGGGAGAGAAAGGGATTTTTCTCTTTAGATATTCGCTCTTTTCGCACAATAACATTCCAAATGTAACGGATTGCAACTTATAATGAAAACGATAAATTGATTAAAAAAAGGAAGAATGCGAGTAGCGATCGCGGGAGCAGGTCTAGCAGGGCTTTCTTGTGCCAAATATTTGACTGACTTAGGTCACACTCCGATTGTTTTGGAACGCCAAAACGTATTGGGAGGCAAAGTCGCAGCATGGAAAGATGAAGATGGTGACTGGTACGAAACTGGGCTGCACATTTTTTTTGGGGCATATCCCAATATTTTGCAGTTATTTAAAGAACTAGGTATTGAAGACCGATTGCAGTGGAAAAAACACACAATGATCTTCAATCAGCCGGAAAAACCAGGGACTTACAGTCGCTTTGATTTTCCGGACTTACCATCGCCTTGGAATGGTATAGTCGCAATCCTACGTAACAACGATATGCTCACTTGGGGTGAGAAAATCCAGTTAGCGAAGGGATTAGTTCCAGCTATGCTGCGAGGGCAAAAGTATGTTGAGGAAACAGATAATTATACTTTTTCCGAGTGGTTGACGCGGCAAGGTGTTGGCAAGGACGTTCAACAAGATATTTTTATTGCCGCATCGAAATCGCTAAACTTCATTAATCCTTCGGAAATTTCCGCTGTCGTCCTCCTGACAGCGCTAAGAGCCTTCCTTCAGGAGAAGAATGGTTCTAAAATGGCTTTTCTGGACGGTTCGCCAACCGAGCGCTTGTGTCAGCCTATTGTAGATTACATCACTGAACGCGGTGGTGAAGTACGGCTGAACGCGCCATTAAAAGAAATTTTACTTGATTCAAACGGTACAGTCAGAGGATTCAAGATTCGGGGTGTAAACGCCTCCGCAGACGAAGAATTAACAGCCGATATGTATGTGTCGGCAATGCCAGTAGATCCGTTTAAGGTGATGCTACCAAGACTTTGGAAGGAGATGGAATTCTTCCAGAAGCTAGAAGGCTTAGAAGGCGTGCCAGTGATAAACTTGCACATGTGGTTTGACCGTAAACTCACAGATATTGACCAATTACTGTTTTCCCGATCGCCTCTACTCAGCGTTTATGCCGATATGAGCAATACTTGTCGTGACTATGCAAATCCAGATCGTTCAATGTTGGAATTAGTTCTAGCACCAGCGAAAGATTGGATTTCTAAATCAGATGAGGAAATCATTGCTGCTACAATTGCTGAACTGGAAAAACTCTTTCCCAAACATTTTGGGGTAGAAAATCCCACAAAATTGCTTAAGTACCATATTGTCAAAACGCCGCGTTCAGTATATAAGGCTATACCAGGTCGTCAACAGTACCGTCCATCCCAGAAAACTCCTATAAGGAATTTTTATCTAACAGGGGATTACACGATGCAACGGTTTTTAGCGAGTATGGAAGGTGCCGTACTTTCTGGTAAGCTGACAGCGCAGGCGATCGCAGAAGCACCTCCAGTAGCAACCTCAAGCCTGCCAACCCAAAACCTTCAGCCTGCAACGAATGCTGCAACTGCCTGAT
Organism: Rhizonema sp. PD38; assembly: GCA_029379285.1. Taxonomy (GTDB): domain Bacteria; phylum Cyanobacteriota; class Cyanobacteriia; order Cyanobacteriales; family Nostocaceae; genus Rhizonema. Next base: position 9,207 of record JAQYWP010000197.1, on the reverse strand, counting down.
TCCATCCCACGCATGAAAACGTTGGTCTCTGTGGACGAGTCCTATAAACTTTGTCGCCAACTCACGGTAAAGTATTCGACAACTTTTTACATCGGCACTTTACTCATGAGCGCGGCAAAGCGTCGCGCTATCTGGTCAATATACGCTTGGTGTCGCCGTGCAGATGAATTGGTGGATGGTCCTGCATCTACTATCACTACGTCAGAAACCCTAGACCTATGGGAGCAGCAACTAGAAGCGATTTTTGCAGGACATCCCACAGACAATTTCGATGTCGCTTTGGTAGACACCATCCAACGTTACCCAATGGACATTCAGCCCTTTCGGGATATGATTGCCGGTCAACGTATGGACTTATACCGAAGTAGCTACGAAACTTTTGAGGATCTTTACTTATATTGTTATCGTGTTGCTGGAACTGTAGGCTTAATGTCAACAGCAGTGATGGGAGTCAATAGTTCCTCAAATACAGCGCCGTGGAATCAGAACACACAACCGTATATACCCTCTGAAGAAGCATTAGCTCTCGGAATTGCTAACCAACTGACCAACATCTTACGGGATGTCGGTGAAGATGCAAAGCGAGGAAGAATATACATTCCACTAGAAGATTTGGCGCGATTTAACTACACCGAGCAAGACTTGTTGAAAGGTGTGGTAGACGAACGCTGGCGATCGCTCATGCGCTTCCAAATTGAACGGGCACGTAAATTTTATACTGATGCCGAAAAGGGAATTAGTTATTTATCCCCCGACGCCCGTTTGCCTGTATGGGCGGCTCTCATGCATTACAGTGATATATTATCCAGAATTGAGCGCAACGGTTATCAAGTCTTTAATCAACGCGCTTACGTACCTCAGTGGCAAAAACTACGTAGTTTGCCAGTGGCTTGGCTGCGAGCGCAAGTGCTTTAATTCTGGAGACAAGTACAGAACTTAATATTAAGTTCTGTAAAAGTAGTCGGCGATGGCTACATAAGAACGTGTTTAACCAGCTCATAAAAAATAAATATTTCTTATAGGAACCCACCGCAATTTCCATCAGGGCACTCTAGTTCCTATCCAGATCCGCCTTTTGGGTGTATAATCTTCACGCCTCTACAAGGATGTATTAAGCAGATCGTTTTAATTTATTCCTACTCAGAGATGTTTTTGAGGACTAAAGCCCTCAAGGGCAAACTAGAGCAGGGATTGACTTGACTGTAGACGGCGATTCCCAATCCAAAATCCAAAATGGTATGAGTTTTACTTAAAAATTATGGTTGACATCCTACTATAAAGTCTGATACACTTGCTTGTCATAGCAATTGGAGAGGTGGCTGAGTGGTCGAAAGCGGCAGATTGCTAATCTGTTGTACGGCAGGCAACTCCGTACCGAGGGTTCGAATCCCTCCCTCTCCGTTTTTAAGCGTTTAGTCATCAGTCTTTCAGTTTTGGTACTCACCTGGACTTGGGAGAAAGCTTCACGAGTCTTCTCCTGTTATCAGTCCTTTGGGACAGGGTCTTGCCTAACTACTGTTGACTAGTGACTGCTAATAGTGGGACTTAAACAAAAAATAGCCACAAAAGAACCTCAAATCTATGTGCAGAAAGAGTTTAACATCTGTTTACCTTTTTTGTTAGTCTATTTGGGCTTCAGGTATTTGGTGTATTTCCCTTGCTCTGTATTGTTTTGAGGCTTACTTCTTTGTCAAAAATGTTCAAGTCTCAATAGCTGAATGTTTACCTCTGTTTTTTTATTCTATTTGTGGAGACGCTTTATGAAGCGTCTCCACAAACGCGTTTATACATAGAATTTTGGCAATAGCTGAAATGCTTTGCCCTGTAAGGGCAGAAGACATATTCCTTCAATCTAAAATTTTTCATTCTTTCGGAAGATGCTATTATTTAGCTTTTGAAGCAAAGAAAGATTAAAATTATATGCCAATCAGGATAAATTTTGCTCTTTTAGGCTTCATAACAAGCATAGGAGTGTAAAAAATTTATGCAGAAAATTCGTGCTGCCTTGACTCTCGCTTTAGTCACCTTAGTTACAGGTTTTCTTGCCGCAGCTTGTCAAAATACCTCTGGCAATAGCAGCGATAATGGAAGTAACACCAGCCCAGTAGCCGACTCAACAACGACAACAAGCAACGCCCAAGGGTTAAAAATTGGTTCTCTGCTACCTGCCACAGGTGACTTAGCTTCCATTGGACAGCAGATGATCGGGGCTGTACCCTTAGTTGTAGAGACAGTCAACGCTTGTGGTGGCGTGAATGGGAAACCAGTCACCCTTGTGTCGGTAGATGATCAAACCGATCCCAAAAATGGTGCTGCTGGGATGACAAAATTGGCAACTGTCGATAGAGCTGCTGGTGTCGTTGGTTCCTTTGCAAGTAGCGTTTCCACGGCTGCAGTCTCAATTGCCACACAAAATAAAGTCATGCTTGTTTCTCCAGGCAGCACTAGCCCTATATTTACTGAAAAAGCGAGCAAAGGTGATTATAAAAATTTTTGGGCACGTACTGCTCCTTCAGATACCCAACAGGCACTCGCTTTAGCTCAACTTGCAAGTAAAAGAGGTTTGAAGCGAGTTTCCACTGCGGTGATTAACAATGACTACGGTGTGGGGTTTGAAAAAGCATTTGTACAAGCTTTTGAAAAATTGGGAGGAACAGTCCTTAACAAAAATAGCCCAGTACGCTACGATCCGAAAGCAACGACTTTTGATACAGAAGCCTCAGCGGCTTTTGCTGGTAAACCAGATGCATTGCTGCTTGTCGCTTACGAAGAAACTGCAAGTCTGCTGTTAAAAGCTGCTTATCAGCAAGGTTTGACTCAGGGGGTACAGATTATGCTGACAGATGGAACAAAGTCAGATACTTTTCCCGACAAAGTAGGTAAAGGCTCGGATGGGAAATATATTGTAGCGGGAGCCATCGGCACTGTACCCGGTTCTAATGGTAAAGGCTTGGATGCTTTCACCAAACTCTGGCAATCTAAAAAAGGAGCGCCACCAGCACCATACACTCCTCATGCATGGGATGCGACGGCATTATTGGTGCTGGCTGCACAAGCTGCCAAGCAAAATACGGGGGTTGGTATAGCCAGCAAAATCAGAGAAGTTTCTAACAGCCCCGGCACCGAAGTTAGTGATGTCTGCGAGGCACTAAAGTTACTTAAAGACGGCAAGAAGATTAATTATCAGGGAGCTAGCGGTAAAGTAGACATTGACCAAAATGGCGATGTCATTGGTGTCTATGATGTTTGGACAGTTGGAGAAGACGGCAAAATCAAGACGATTGACAAAGTCAGTCCCAAGTAATAAAGGACTAGGAGTGGGGGAGTGGAGGAGTTGGGAAGTCGGGGAGTTGGGGAAGACGCGTTAATAATTTCTCTCTCAAGATAGGTTATTACAGATCGCCGTCCACTTATGATCCCCCCTCTCCCTCTCCTATCTTCTACAAGCCACGGAAGTTGTAACCAACTCCTAGTAAAATGCCCACACTAGTATCATCAAAGAATGCTGCATTTATAGCCGCAGTGGCTGTAAATTGGGGACTGATAGGCACATCTATACCACCAGTGAGCAGGAAGGCAGCTTGAGAATCGCTACCAGTTCTAATAGCTGCACCAGCTCCAACGTAAGGAGCGATCGGCAGTGGAGGGGTAAATGGATCTGAGATGGGTTTAAAGGAAAAGTCGTAGGTGACTGGAAACAGAAGTACGGTATCATCTCCAAGCACCGCTGCTGGACGTACAGAGATAGATCTTGTGAGTCCAATTTTGCTGATAATTGTGAAGTTACCGTCACCCAAAGCCGAACTACCTCCACTCAAACCAATGTTGCCAGCCACTCCCACATAGCTCGATCCACCGCGTGTTGCTCTCCCTGGTTCAATATCTGCTTGAGCTACACGATTGGATGATTTACGTAACTGAGTCTTACTAGGAACCGATGGTTGAGAAGTAGACTCTGTATCGTTAGTCGAGAAGGCTGCTGATGTCGTTGCTGTGGTACCTGGAACTGGTGTAACAACACGACTGAGTTTTTCAAGTTTAACATTCCTCGGAAACTGCGCTGTTGTCCCTGGAACTGATGTGACGAATTGATCGCTCTTGTATTGTTGATTGTTTGTGAGAATTTGCTGAGGTTGTGCTACATTTGATCCTGTTACTTGCTGCGCCACTGGAACAGAGGATCTTACCGAGGTTTGAGTAGAGACGTTTGGGGTGGACGTATCTACTTCGGTATTAATCTGACTCGAAGACGCTTGAGTTTCGTTATTTTGAGTTAACTGAAAACCACTACTCGTGTCCGTTGTTTCCGCAAGAACAGATGAACTGCTTCCTAAAACTGCCAGAACTGATAAATTGAGTAACCAAAAAACTTCCTTACGAGAAAAAATACTACTCACATTCACTCCTACCTAAAAATAATATTGCCACAACAGATAATGAATTCCATTGTTTTGAGTCTACTCTTGGCAATATTCAAAATTTAACACCAAAACATAAATTCTCACATCCTTATATGTACTTGAGGTTTAGCAAAAAATAATAAAGCAATGCATCCCTAGTTTGACTGAGGATAAAAATTCTATAGATAAATAGCCATATTGTGCTGATGAATGAGCTACCGTGGCGTTAAAACTGCTTACTATGAGAGCGAATACAGCATGAAGTTCATTGTAGTTCGCTGACTTTAAACTTCTGCTACGCGTCTGTTTTGAAAAACGTCCTTGGTCATTGGTTTTAGTCATTTGCCCTAAAGGACTTATGGCTAAAGACTAATCATAAATATAAGTTAGCATATAAGTCTGTTTGAAGTTCACAAATCGGTCTAAAATGCTATATGAGCTACACAGTGATGCTCGTGAGACGCCTAAATAAAATTACTTCCATTTACTTGCTTGCAAAAAATAGTGAATTTTCTTAATCAAATTAATAACGCTTTTCAAAGCAAACTGTCCAATCAGTTCATCCGCAATCTAGGCTGGCTGGGTATGGCAGAGATATTTTACAGAGTCTTACGTTTGGGATTAGTTGTCATCATCGCTAGGTTTCTCACACCCTATGATTATGGTTTGGGAGCAGTTATTCTAGCAGTTCGTGAGTTCGCTATCACCTTTGCTGATGTAGGGATTTGTGCGAAGATCATTCAAGCTGAGGAAGAAGAACTAAACGACTTATGTAACTCAGCTTATTGGCTAAACTGGCTAATTTTTATCGGTTTATTTATTATTCAGTGTCTTGTTGCCTTTCCAATTTCTTGGCTTCAGAACACTCATGAGATTATTTTACCGATTTGTGTGGTAGGAGCGGCTTATTTGCTTTGGCCTTTCGCAGCCATTCAAAGAATGCTGATTCAAAGAGAAAATCGCTTTAAAGTGATAGCTTTTAATGATACCATACAAAATTCGTTAGCCACTATACTTTCGGCAATCTTTGCGGTTTTAGGTATGGGAGTTTGGGCATTTGCTCTACCGTCAGTTTTAGTTATACCTCTGGAACTTATTATATTTTTAAATAATCACTCTTGGCGTCCTCAAACAGGAGTTACAACAAAGTATTGGCAAAAAATATGGAATTTTGGTCAGAATATATTGGCAGTTAATTTACTAAGGACTTTGCGGAATAACTTAGATTATTTAATTATTTTCGCTTGCATAGGAGTTAAAGAGTTAGGAACATATTTTTTTGGTTTTAATGCGGGATTAGGAATTAGTTTAAGTATTATTAATGCTATCAACTCGGCTATTTTACCTCATTTATGTGCAGCAAGAACAGAACACAACAATCTCCAAACAAGTTACTTAAAGAGTCTGAGAATTATTAGCTTAGTTATTATTCCCTTTGTCTTATTCCAATCTAGTTTTGCCTATTTCTACGTACCAATTATTTTTGGTCAAAAATGGACAGTTGCCGTTCCTATTGTTATATTAATCTGCTTGTCAGCAATTCCAAGACCTTTTGCAGATGCAGCCTCACAGTTACTTGTAGCAGTTGGTAAACCTTATTTGGACTTGCGGTGGAATGTCTTATTTACTACTATATTTACAGTAGCATTACTTTTTGGCGTTCATTGGCACATCATTGGGATAGCGATATCTGTTTTATTAGTTCATATAATTTGCCTACCTTTGTTTACATTGTGGGCAACTCGGTATGTTTTCCCGCAACGAATTACGTAATGGTGTTGGGTGTTAGTAACCACTACCACTAACCACTGTACGGGCGCTCCTTGCCAGGATTGTTCGTTTTTACTTACAAGTTACTAAATTAAACCCACGACACACTATCCCAAACAACCGATGGCTTCGGCGACTTGCTGTGAAACGAAAGGCAAAATATCGCGGTTATGAGCGATCGCTTTGCCTTCAGTAAATACTACTAAAAGATATGGAGGCTTATCGGGTAATTCAATATAAGCTGCATCATGGCGCACTTGACTTGTCCAACCCGCTTTTGACCAAATTTGCGCCTCTTGAGGAAGACTTCCACCTAAAAAGCCTCTAATCTGGTCTTCCTCAACATTTTGTGGTAGCTCGTCAACCTTAAGGCTACGTTTCATCAAAGCCATCATAGCTTGCGATCGCTCACTTGACACAGCTACTCCACCAACGATACTATGCAACAGTCTGGCGATCGCATTTGTTGTCACCATATTACGATTTTCAAGCAACTCTCCGACAAACGCCCGTTCGCGCCCGTAAGCACCATCACACCAAGTTTTTTGGCAAACGTTAATTTTCTCCATTTCCAGCCACCCCAAAGACTGGAAATAGCGATTCACAATATTGCGCTGATATTTCCACGTCTCAAAAGGTCCGGTTGGTAATTGCGGTCCTGATGTGGTTCCACTTAATATATCTACAACTAAACTCGTCGCATCATTGCTAGAATCAACAATCATATCGCGGATAGCTCTTTCCAACTCCTTGTTAGGGGAGGTCATGCTTTTCTCCAGCCATTCGTTGATCGCTACCAAATAAAACAATTTAACCACACTTGCAGGGTAAATTCTTTCAGCACCACGATAAGTAAAACCACGGACGGGATGGCTCCAAAAGGCATTCGGAGTTAAAGCGCCACCAGTATTTACGAGTACTGGTGGATCGTAGACAATCCAAGTCAGAGCAATTTGGTCACGGTTTAAAATCGGCAAAGCTGCCCAAGTTGCTTCTAAAATGCTGTTACCCAGTTGTTCGAGTTGTTCGTCCTGATTAAAAAAAATCATTGTTCTTGAAGAATATCCTTTAATCTAAAATCCGAAATCCAATGTCCCTTAATCCCAAATCAGATGAGTATCAATGCTTAGCCCACCTGAACTTATACGATTCACCCAATTGCGATCGCTTGGCAACTCAAGCTGCAGCTGGACGGCATTTGCGGTTAATCTTTGTAGAAACGGGCAATGACCAGTCATCACAAGTCTGTTTATGTGAGGATGATTATCCAGGGTGGGTGTCGCTTTCTGATTTAAGTTTGTTACAACCATGCACTTTACCTTACCAGGCTAGATCATTTTCGGAATCTGAAATAAAAAAACTCCTGTTAAAAGCGATCGCTTTTACCCATCAGGCGATGCAACAACCAAATTATTACCTATGGGGTGGTACAGTCGGACCAAATTATGACTGTTCGGGGTTAATGCAAGCAGCTTTTGCCTCGGTGGGTGTTTGGTTGCCAAGAGATGCTTATCAGCAGGAAGGGTTCACTCAGCCGATTACTATTGCCGAATTACAGCCTGGGGATTTGATCTTTTTTGGAACTTCCCAAAAAGCAACTCACGTGGGACTATATTTGGGAAATGATGCGTATATTCATAGTTCAGGAAAAAGTATTGGACGGAATGGCATTGGCATTGACTGTCTCGGGGAACAAGGAGATGAAGTCAGTCGATCATACTATCAGCAGTTACGCGGTGCGGGAAGAGTTGTGAAGAGTTACGAACCACGGGGATGCAGAGAAATATGAGGAGTTTGGTTAACAGTGAGATTGCGGTCAAAAATGAGGCAATGTCTTCAGCTGTATTAGATGTTTCTGTCGTTGTGCCAGTGCATAACGAAGTGGAAAGTTTGCCTTATTTGCTAGAAGCGATCGCTTCTAGCTTAACTGCTTGTCAAATGAGTTATGAAATTATCTGTGTGGATGATGGTTCAACCGATGGTTCAGCACGCTTTCTCAAAGAACAAGCACTAATACGCCATGATTTAAAAGCAGTCATCTTGCGTCGCAACTACGGTCAAACTGCGGCAATGGCGGCTGGCTTTAACTATGCTTTAGGTAAAGCTATTGTCACATTGGATGCGGATCTGCAAAATGATCCGGCGGATATACCGATACTATTGGGGAAGCTGGAAGAAGGCTACGATTTGGTGAGTGGAGTGCGGCAAAAACGGCAAGATCGAGCTTTTACACGCTTACTACCTTCCAAAATTGCCAATTGGTTGATTCGCAAGGTGACTGGGGTAAATATTCATGATTATGGCTGTTCGCTAAAAGCTTATCGCGCTGAACTGGTGGCAGATATGAACCTTTATGGAGAACTACACCGATTTCTGCCCGCTTTGGCGCATATTGAAGGGGCGAGAATTACAGAAGTTCCCGTGCGTCATCATGCTCGACGCTTCGGTCATAGTAAGTATGGCATCTGGCGGACATTCAGGGTGTTGATGGATTTGTTAACAATTAAGTTCATGCAAAAGTTCCTTACACGCCCGATGCACGTTTTTGGGCTGTTGGGCTTGATTTCCATGCTTTGGGGTGGGGCGATCGGCATTTACTTAACTTTTGTCAAACTTGCTTTAGGAGAGGATATTGGTAATCGTCCTTTGCTGATTTTGGCAGTTCTCCTCTTAGTTACGGGAGTACAGCTATTTTGCTTCGGTCTGTTAGCAGAATTGCTCATGAGGACTTACCATGAATCCCAAGGACGCCCTATTTATCGCGTGCGAGAAGTTGTGGGAAAAAAGGTGGTTACTAGTGAGTAATAAGAAGAACACATATTTGATTACTGTCTGTTCGCTTATTTTGCCCTTGTGAGCATTGTTAACAAGTTAAGGCTGTAAGGCAGTTGTCAAGAAGATTTTATATCAAATCCGGTAGCATCGGAGTAATCTAATTGCAACTCAAGAATCAAGGGTGCATAGTCGCAGGCAGTGCCCTTGGCCACGCGGCTTAAGCCGTATCGCCATGCCTAAAAAATTGACACTAGAGCGTTTC
>JAQYWP010001172.1 GCA_029379285.1 Rhizonema sp. PD38 | reverse complement strand
CCTCAGTATCTACTCTCTCCTATCCTGATAGTCTTCAGAAGATGTCGGATCTAACTCCCAGCGCTGATCGTCACGTTGCTCTAAAATATCGTTCGTTCGTAGAAAAGCGCGATCATCCATTTCTAGCCCGACTGCTGCTTCTAATTCTTCAGTTACATTTTGATCAGGGGTGGCGACGGTACCACCAACAGCCTCTTCACCGACTGAATCTGCATCTTGCCAGTATGCATCAACATCACCACCAGTTAGTTCGGGACTAGTATCTGTATACTCGCGTCTTTCATCCCGCATTGTTCGCCCACCGATGTTGTATCCAGGCACTTCTTTGACACCAGTTCCGTAAGATTCGGTAATATCCTGGGGCAAATCCTCTGCTTGATCAACGTTACTCTTATGCCGTGCTAAATCTTTATCTTCCGCCATATTCCTAGCTTTTGCCGCATCCTCAATACCATAACGCTTTCCTTTCTACAGGGTTTCTTCCAAAAGATGTATCTCTTTAGAAACTGAATAATCTATTTCCTTAGAGTGAAGAGACTCTGACAAGTAATGCTTAGCGTTACAAGTGGAAATTTTTGTTTTTAAATTAGGACTGCATCTAGAAATTATACTTGGGTTAAGAAAGTTGTTTTAAATTAATCGCTAAGGGAAGGAAAAGAAAGTTGCATAGTTTAAACATTCATTATGCTTATTGAGCAATTGTTAATCCACAACTTTAAATGACTGACTTAAATAAGGAGTTCTTTCTATAGATATATTATTGTAATAGTTAAAACTCTTTCTAAGGAGCGAATAAAACCGCAAATATAACCACTAAAACTGTATGAGAAATGGTTAACCTATTTAAAGATAAAATTATAGATAAGGAAATCAAATGGCAAGTAACAACAGAATTTCGGAAAAAAAAGTTGCTATCCTCATTGAAAATGGAGTAGAGGATGCAGAATTTCAAGTACCTTACAACGCCTTAAAACAAGCAGGGATTGAAGTCGTTGTTCTTGGTTCTCGTACAAACGAAAAATATACAGGTAAGCGTGGTAAGGTCTCTGTACAACCTGATGGTACGACAACTGAGGTGATCGCTGCTGAATTTGATGCTGTAGTTATTCCCGGTGGTATGGCTCCTGACGAAATGCGGCGGAACCCAAATACAGTTCGCTTTGTACAAGAGGCAATACAACAAGGAAAGCTTGTGGCAGCAGTTTGTCATGGGCCACAAGTTTTGATTGAAGGTGATTTACTTAAAGGGAAGCAAGCCACAGGTTTCATCGCCATTCGTAAAGATATAATCAATGCGGGTGCGAATTATGTAGATGAGCCGCTAGTTGTTGATGGTAATTTGATTACGTCGCGTCAACCGGGAGATTTATCAATTTTCGCCACAGCTATTTTGAGTCGTTTGGGTTATGGTGGTAAAGATGCGGCTTTACCAGATGAAAGAGATCCAAATGCTGAGTGGTGGAAATTAGCCGATGCTTGGGGTGGTTCAACGAAGGGTGAAATTGTCAAAGGTTTGAATACTGCTCTTGCGGGTGAGCGTTATTCTCAAGAAGCTTTGGGCAAATACGCCGAAAAAGAATCAGATGAAGAGGTGCGATCGCTCTTTCTAGAGATGATTAACAACAAGCAACGTCACATTGAATTCTTAGAAGAACGTCTCAATCAACTCGGTGAGAAACCCTCGCTGGGAGCAAACGTTGCCAGCCAGTATGCGAAGGTAAAAACTGCTCTCACCGGAAGTGACGATATTTTTCAGATACGTTCGGCATTGGGTGATGTGCAAACGGGTATAGGTGATATTGGCAATCTCATAGCGGCATTTACCGATCCAATCTCAACTGCAATTTTTACCCACATTCACAAAGAGCTATTGAAGTACGAACATCAACTCGTAAATATTTATCGAGCGCGTACAAATGGTGGTGTAGAGCCAGCAAAGCCAAGCACAGGTGCTGCTGTCACAATGTAGTAAATATTTAGATTGCTACAAGTTCGTAGTTGCTAAGAGCGTTAAAGAGCAACTACGAACTTATAAAAATAATATTCTTATGAATGTAAGGACGTCAAAAAAGTGGAAATTATCTCTGGGGATCAACAAAATCCAAGTCAGGCTGAAGCTAGTGATACTGAACGTTGGGCTTCATTAGTTGGCGGTGGGGCAATGGTGTTGATGGGTTTGAAGCAGCGCTCTCTGAGAGGAGTTTTAACGGCTTTAGCTGGTGGTGGTCTCATTTATCAAGGAGCAAAGAAACAAAGTACAATCAACCAAGTGCAAGAAGTAATCGGTATAAATCAGTCTATTAAAGTGGAAAAGACGTTAACAATTAACAAGCCCGCTAATGAACTTTACCACTTTTGGCATAACTTTGAGAATTTACCACAATTTATGAAGCATCTTAAATCCGTGAGTGTACTGAATGAAAAGCGCTCTCACTGGGTTGCCACTGCACCGTTAGGCGCGAGTGTTGAATGGGATGCAGATATTATTGAAGAACGAGAAAACGAGTTTATTTCTTGGGCTTCGGTAGAAGGAGCAGATGTTGATAACTCTGGTTTTATCCGCTTTAAAAAAGCACCTGCTGATCGTGGCACAGAAGTCAAAATTGTGCTAGAGTATAATCCTCCAGGCGGAGCTTTAGCTGCTGTTTTTGCTAAGCTATTCGGAGAAGAACCAGAACAACAAATAGGTGATGATTTGCGCCGTTTCAAAATGTTGATGGAAGCGGGTGAAATTGCTACAACTGAAGGACAAGCTAGAGGCAATAATTAATTGGTTAATAGCGATACGTCAATCAATAGCTAACAATTGATAAATATGTAAGTAGGTGAGCGAAAATAAAACGGAAATGGTTTGTTGCTGTTAAGAGCGCTCAAGCGCACGGACAGATTCTTTCGGAGGGAAACACTTGGACGTACTGTCCTCAACTA
>JAQYWP010001171.1 GCA_029379285.1 Rhizonema sp. PD38 | reverse complement strand
AATTATAACAATTATATTTGATTTTTGTAAATCTCGCCTACTTAGATTACTGACTTCTTAAAAAAGTCAGTAATCTTATTGATCACAAATGATTTAAGATTGCTATATTGGATAAATAATCAACCATGCAAAATATTTAGCATTTGGTTAATCAAGAATACAAAACTCAATTTGATTAAGCTAGTTTCAGCAATTCTTGTACTGTTGGAGAATAGGAATCTGATTCAAAGTGTGGAATGATTTCTATTTGCGCTATTTGTTCCTTTAACCAATTGCTTATAGTTGCCTGATAGTGGTTTTGTTGCTCTTGGAAGCGTAGCTGGGCTTGTTTGATATCCGATTGCGCTTTTTGGTTGAGTCGTTTACTTTCAAGTTCCTCTTTTCTGACTTGTTCAATTTGAGTTGCGGAAACAGCACCATCCTTCACGAGTGTGCTAAAGCGTTTGACTTGTTTTGAATCTATACTCAAACGACTTTCCGCCGACTTCTGGTCATTCTGAGTGCTATCAATCTGCTGCTGCGCCTGATCTACTAAAGCCAGTTTTTCCAATCTTTGTAAGTTATAGGTACTCTGTTTTACATCCAGGTTTTGTTGTGCCTGATGAACTTGAGCAATTTTTTCTAATTGTTGGGATTGGTTTTGTTGTTCTTGGACGTGAATTGCCAGTAGCAATTGGTTTTTGACTAGTTCTTGCTGTGCGAGCTGATTTATGAGTCCGTCTAGCTTTGAGAAAGCCTGTTTCAAGTCGGTTCGCAGTACCTCCGACTCCAGTTCTACCAGAGCCTGTCCTGCTTGAACTTGCTCTCCTTCTTTCACCCTGACAGCAGTGATACTGCCGCTAACTTGAGTATCTAATCTTTGCGTTGCGCCTAGTGGTTCGATACGTCCTCTAGCATGTCCCGTCTCATCGACTTGAGACAGCATTGCCCACGGTAAGGCGATCGCACTAAAACCGATCAGCAAATACAGCAAAGAGCGTGTCCAAAGACGAGGTAAAGCATCTAGTAGTTCCGCAGTACCGTAAAACCAATCGTTAGCATTAACTACTACAGCATTATTTTCCTCAACTGAATGAGGTGCATTGGGGACTTGCTCATCATCGGTTGGGGCTAATACGGATGATGAATTATAAGATGGATTAGGCATAGTAAGTAGGTAAGCGTGATAATTTCTCGTTGAGACAAGGCAGCTATCAGTCACGGGAAGAAAATTTCGACTAACTTTACTTTTCGTTACATACTTTGGTTTTTTTGTGCTTCTCTACTTACACGTAAGAAGGCAGCTATGCGTAAAGTCTCTACAGGATTTCAACCTACTTGAGCAAATTGTTGTTGGTTGAGGTAGTAGTAATGACCTTTTTTAGCGATTAATTCCTCGTGAGTACCGCTTTCTATCAAAACACCTTGATCTAACACCAGAATTAAGTCAGCATTACGGATGGTAGAGAGTCGATGGGCAATAATCAAACTGGTACGTCCTTTGAGGATCGTTTTCAAATTGTTCTGAATGATGCGTTCTGATTCGGCATCTAGGTGAGAAGTCGCTTCATCGAAAATTAACAACCGGGGATTACCAAGTATTGCACGAGCAATTGCTAGACGTTGGCGTTGTCCACCAGAGAGCATTCCCCCGCCTTCACCGATTTGGGTTTCGTAACCCATAGGTAATCGCCGAATAAATTCATCTGCACCTGCTGCGCGTGCCGCCTTGATAATCTCTTCTAAAGTCGCTTCTGGATGAGCAATACTAATGTTTTCCCGAATTGTACCCCCGAACAAGAAGGTCTCTTGATCAACAACACCGATTTGTTGGCGTAGCGATCGCAAAGAAATACTCGTCACATCATGATCATCAATCAAAACTTTGCCATTTGTCGGGGTATATAAACCCAAAATTAGCTTGGAAAGGGTTGTTTTCCCAGAACCGCTACGCCCGACGACTGCTACAGTTTGCTGAGGCTGGATTTCAAAACTGAGGTTTTCCAGTACGTTAATCTCACTCTGAGAGTGATAGCGGAAAGTCAGATTCTCAAAGCGAATTCTCCCTTGCAGTCTTGGCAAAGATTGGCGTGGTTGATGTTGTAAGTCTTCTTCTGGTGCCGCATCTAGAACATCATTAATCCGTTCGGTGGAAACAATCACTTCAAGTAATTGATTCCACAGTACTGTCAGGCGTTGGAAAGGATGAATGATGTTACCCAACAACATATTGAAGGCAACGAGTTGCCCAATTGTCAGTTGGTTGTGAATCACCAGCCATGCGCCAAACCACAATAATGCTGTATTTGCCAGCGATTCGATGGCAGAACTGAAAACTTGCAGTTGATTCGCAATAACCTGCCCGCCAAACATTTTTTTTGTCAAATTATTTAGCCGTTCTTCCCAGCGCCAGCGCACCGTTTGTTCAATTGCCATCGAGCGAATCGAACGAATTCCTGTGAGCGCTTGAATTAAATAACTGTTCTCGTTGGCTAATGCATTAAAAACCTCACGGTTGATGCGGCGGAACAAAGGTGTACTAACTAGCGCCAGAGTAAAAAATGGCGGCACAATCAACAGCACTAGCAATGCCATCTGCCAGCTATACCAAAACATCAAACCCACATAAATAAACACTGTCAGTAAATCAAGAATGATTGACAGTGCTTCGCCAGTGAGGAAACGCTGAATTTTTTGATTTTCTTGAACGCGAGAAACAATATCACCAACGTAACGCGACTCAAAGAAAGCTAGAGGGAGGTGGAAGGTATGTTTGATAAAACCTACCATTAGCGCCACTCCGACACGGTTTGCTGTGTGATCCAGCAGGTATTGTCGCAATCCGTTCATGGCGACGCGGAACAAACCAAAAATGACCAACCCCAGCCCAATGGCGGTTAAGGTAAGCGTGCTACCTTGGACAATCACTCGGTCTAATAGTAACTGGGTAAAT
>JAQYWP010000015.1 GCA_029379285.1 Rhizonema sp. PD38 | reverse complement strand
TGGGGTATTGCTTCACGCACATATGGTTAGTCAAATTCTCAGTGCTGTTTTAGACAAGCGATCGTTGCTGTGGGTTTTACCTGCATGGGGTGAAATCCTGTGGATTTGCAGTACATCTTTGGTAGCCGGAATATTAGCTGTAGACAGTCGGTCACAATTACAACTTGTTATTTACATCACTGCCGAATTGCTTACCCTCTACGGTTGCTGTTTTGTTCTGCTGCTGTCTGGGGGTTGGATGCCATTCCTTCCCTCGGCACTGGGATTAGTCCTCACGGGAATTAGTGTAGAAGGATACGATAAATTTTTCCGAAAACAAGTAGTCGGACAAAATTAATTTTTAGAATCAGCCTTTTCAAGGTGTTTAATTTACCTATGTTTTTTCAGCCAGAATCGAATCTGTAGAGAGATGGGGTAAGTTCATCGAAAAAGTACGCTTTCTTGAAACCTTGTGGGTGACGGCGAAAAGCTCTTAGCTTGACATGACCAGCCAGATGTTTGAGGAATGTCGATAATTGGACAATAGTCAACCATCATTTCTTGACCGACGCCCTAGGTACTCTATTATACATTCTATACACGATGAAAAGCTGGAAGCATTGTCTGTATATGCATCTTAACAGCACTACGGCTGGATTGAGGCTATCTATAATCCACATTCTATCTTCCTTTGAGAGTGCATAAGTTAAGTTCACTGACACTTATTTAAGAATAAAGCTTAGAGGTGTTATGTCCTAAGCGCTTTAAAACCCTAGTCAGTTGAGGTAATTTATGTAGAGAGTCACTATGTGTACATCCCACACAATCACAATTTTGTCAATGCGTAAGGCTTATAATTAAAGATGAGTAAGTTAATTGTTATTAACTTAGAAAAAGGTAACTTAAATGATGGCTTTTCCCCAGTAACTGCACAATTGTGGGATAACAACTCTCGTCCAATAAAATTTACAGGTAGTTTACCTCCTGCACCAGAAATTACTGAACTCTATAAACGTTTTCAATTAATATATCAAGCGTTTCAACAACGTTTACTGCGTTGTGAACTGGAAATAGAATCGACAGGTTTAACAAACGTTAGTGTAGTAGATTTTAGCGAAGTTCAAGAACTGTTATATCTCGCAATCAATTCCTGGCTAAACTCTGATTCATTTCGCCCAATCGACCAAAAACTACGTGAGAAATTGGCTCTAGATGAAGAATTTCAGGTGATTATTGAAGCCAGCGATCCTCTTCTGCAACGGCTACCTTGGCATTTGTGGAATTTTGTAGAGCATTACCAGTTATGCGAAGTAGCTGTAAGTATCCCCAAATATGAGCGAGTCACACCATTACCCAAACAGAAAACTAATAAAGTTAGAGTATTGGCAATATTGGGTAATAGTCAAGGAATTGATATTCAGCAAGATAGAAGTATTTTAGAACAATTACCCCACGCCTCAACAGTCTTTTTAGTAGAGCCTACACGTCAGAAGTTAGATGAGTGCCTTTGGTCCAAAAAAGGCTGGGATATTCTATTTTTTGCCGGACACAGTCATAGCCATGATGAGCAGGGTCATATCCAGATAAATAAAACTAGTAGCTTAACAATAAACGAGTTGAAAAATGCGCTAATTTATGCAATTTCACGTGGGTTAAAAATAGCAATTTTTAATTCGTGTGATGGGTTAGTATTAGCACGACAGTTAATAGATTTGCATATTAACCAAGTTATTGTCATGCGGGAAAAAATCCCAGATTTAGTAGCACAAGAATTTGTCAAACATTTCCTGGGATATTTCTCAGGCGGTCAATCTTTATATTTAGCGGTGCGTTATGCACGCTCAAGATTGCAGGATTTGGAAGATGGATTTCCTGGTGCCTCTTGGCTACCTGTGATTTACCAAAACCCAGCGGAAGATACTCTCACTTGGCTTCAATTATGCGGTAGAACTAACACAATTGCTTTACCTAAATGGACAGTACGGAATCTGCAAACCGCATTGGTAATAAGTGCGCTCGTAACTGGCTTAATTGCGGGAGTGCGATCGCTTGGCTGGATGCAACAATGGGAACTGTCAGCTTTCGACTCCATGATACGGATGCGACCCTCAGAAGGTGCAGATGAACGTCTTTTGGTGATTACTGTCACAGAAGCAGATATTCAGGCTCAAACACAAAGACAAAAATCATCACTCTCAGATAGTACACTACAACAATTATTGCAGAAGTTGTCACCATACAAACCAAGAGCCATTGGTTTGGATATTTATCGAGATTTTCCGGTAGATTCTCAATATCCTTCTTTAGCAACTCGTTTACGAACAAATAACAACTTTATTGCTATCTGTCAAGGTAGCGGTAGCGAACAACAAACAACTGGGATTTCACCACCACCGGAAATTCCACCTCAGCGCACAGGTTTTAGTGATGTTGAAGTTGATAGCGATTTGGTGATCCGTCGTCATCTATTATCTATGACACCAGACCCGGAATCAAATTGCAAATCGCGCTACTCCCTCAACTTCCAGCTCGCACGACAATATTTAGCTAAACAAGGTATCCAACTCCATATTACAGACTCTGGCTACTTGCAGCTTGGCAAAGTTGTTTTTAAACCCATAGATTTCCCCACAGGTGGTTACCAAAAATTTAGTGCCGGGGGACACCAAATACTGCTCAATTATCGCTCTTCACGGCAGGTTGCACAACAACTCACTGTCGCACAAGTCCTGAATCATCAAATCAATCCCAACTGGGTAAAAGATAAGATTGTTTTGATTGGCGTTGACTCACAAAGCGTTAAAGACGATTTTCTCACACCTTACAGTATGGCAACTACCCCCTACCAGGAAATTCCTGGGGTATTGCTTCACGCACATATGGTTAGTCAAATTCTCAGTGCTGTTTTAGACCACCGACCATTGTTGTGGGTTTTACCTGCATGGGGTGAAATCCTGTGGATTTGCGGTACGTCTTTGGTAGCCGGAATATTAGCTGTAGACAGTCGGTCGCAATTAAAACTTGTTATTTTCATCAGTGCTGAATTTCTTACTCTCTACGGTTGCTGCTTTGTTTTGCTGCTGTCTGGGGGTTGGATGCCATTCCTTCCCTCGGCACTGGGATTATTCCTCACTGTAATCAGTGTAAAAGTATACGATATTTTTTTGAAAAAATAAGTATTTGGACAAAATTAATTTCTAGAACTTACGCACTGTACAAAAAGACTGGATTATGCATAACGCGCGCGGACAGGTCTATTATCTTTATGTGTGGATCAGCTGCAAAATATTTCTCCTATCTTCAATCCACTTTCCATCTACTGCTAGTGCATAAGTTGATTTTGCTTACACCTAAGAAGTAGAAAAAGGGCTGACTCTAGGTTCAAAACCCTACTAAATTGAGGTAATTGATGTCTATTATGGCATCAAACACCACATAAGCAATTTTATGTCAATGCGTAAGTTCTCATTTCATTGAAGGAGACAGGAAAATAATTTGTGTCATTAAATATGTCAGAGTACTTAACTGTAAATAATTGAGAGTTTAATTATGAGTAGAATTAACTTTATTTCACTACAAAAAGCTCTAGCATTATATGCAACTTTTTTACTAGTTAATATTACGCAATTATCAGCACAATCTCAACAATCAAATACTCCAAAAATACGTTTTGTTCAGCCAGCCTTAGAAAGGCAACCAGAAAATCGTGGCGCACCGAGAGACAGAAAAGGCGCAGGAACTCGCCGTAATTGTCCAGTTGCAAACAAACCTCTCACAGCTTTGGTACCTTTAGTGTCAATAACCGCAAATCAGAAGCAAGTAACAACAGGCACAGCTAGCACACAATATGCTTTAAGCTTAACCACAGCCCTTCATCCAACTTTCTGGTTTTACGTTCCCTATTTACCTAAAAATATCGCCTCTGCAAAATTTGTCTTACTGGATGAAAAAAATAACCCTGTCACCACTAAACCAATTCCTATTACTTTATCCAACACGCCGGGAGTGATTAGGGTTGGTGTTCCGGCAACAGAGAAACCGCTCGAAATTGGACAATATTATCACTGGTACTTTTTGATGGATTGTAGCCCGCAAGGCGGCTCAGAAGATATAGCAGTTGAGGGGTTAGTGCAACGCATTGTCCCAAAACAGGAATTAACACGTCGCTTACAGACAGCAACTCCACGTCAACGAGTAGCCCTTTATGCTCAAGCAGGTATTTGGCAAGATGCTCTAACTACTTTAGGAGATCTTCGCATCCGCCAACGTCAAGATGCAGCCCTGGCGACTGATTGGAAAGATTTGTTGGAGTCTGTGGGCTTGAACAATATTTCTACCGATGCGATCGCCCCTTGTTGTACTCTTTAACATGGGTATCGAGCATTGTTAGGCTACGAAAGCTTTTTTTACTTCTAATGAGGGATGCAATGTTGAGCAAAAATCTGCCGGGGTGCGTCAAATGGCTAGGATATACGCACTTTACAAAAAGACCGGATTATGCATTTGGGGCGCGATCAAGGCAGCCCAAGCATTGTCTGTATCTGCACCTCAACAGCACTGCGGCTGCGGTGGGTTCTACAATCCACCTTCCATATTCCTTTGAAAGTGCATAAGTTAAGTTTACTTGCACCTATTTAAGAATGTAGCTTAAAGGTCTTATGTCCTAAGTGCTTTAAAATCTTAGTCAGTTGAGGTGATTTATGTAGAGATACACTATGTATGTATTCTACACAATCACAATTTTTAACAAAGTCATAGCTTAACTTCTCATTCTCAATTTTCATTTGTGAGGTAATTTCATGAAACTATCTAAACGTATAGTCCTGAGTCTAATGACTATATTAATGAGCATTGGTATCTTCGCTGTATCAGTAGATCAAGCTCGCGCAGAGGGTCACTTTAGTACTTCTTGCGAGCTTGATAGGTTTTTGCCCGGTAATGAAAATCAGACAGGTGCAACATTAGGGATAAGTTGCAAAAACCTTGGTTGGCAATTTATTCATTTAGGAGATTATATTGCCAATGTTGATGGTACATTAGTATGGAAAAGTAATGGAAGTTTTCAAGAAAGTTGTGCCCATAGCTTTATTGAAAAAAATCACATACTAAAAAGTGCTTGTAAAAAAATAGACGGCTCTATAGTTAATTCGCAGTTAGATTTAGACGAAAATTTTCTGGTTGAGGGTCATGGATACATAGTATATTCAGAACCGTCTGACTCTAATAGGTCTACCAAGAAGAATGTTGTTATGATTCAACTAGATTCCTGTTTACCAGGACAACAATGTAATCCTGATACACCGCCGAAGCAATGGGGAGATCGATCGTCAGATCTACGACTCACGGTAATAGTGAAATAAAGTCTTTGACTGCAAAATATTGTCCTGGACTCAAAAATACAAAATAAAGCTTTTGGCTAACTGGCACACCTTTGAATTTTCCCAGGATGGGAAAATGAAGATAAAATAAGCCTTTTAGCCAATGATTTTGTGTGCCAGTCTAAAACTTGATTTTTTACGCAATCGCGTTGGGTAGCTTTTTTCACACTCTAGTCTAGGACTTTATTTCCGAATTCCCCAATTATGGAGTAGGGATTTTCAAGGCTTTCAGGCGCTATAGTCTTCGACTTTATTTTTTCTCTACAACTACGGGATAGCAAAAAATCAGAGAACAGCCCTCTCTCATAGGATCGGTACTACTTGCAATTGAAAATCAGTTGCGGTAAGTGCTGTATAGAGCATGCCATCTACTTCTTGTTGATCCTCATGACTTTGGTGGCTGTACTTCATAGAGACTGCTGATTTTTCACCATAGGAAAATGCTCATATGTCTCAAAGCTGGAAAGGTTGTTCTTGGCAACTGGGGTTAGCAAGTTCTTTAGCAATTGGTGGGGCGATCGCCTCTTCTAGTGTAGATTGTGTCTTTGCACAAAGCGTTATCATTCCTGATCACACACTAGGAAATGAAAGTTCTCGTGTTCTACCGAACAAATTTGGTGGTTTTACTGAAGTGCTGACGGGTGGTGCAATTCGGGGTAATAATCTATTTCACAGTTTTCTGGAACTTAACGTTACGGAAGGACGTTCAGCCTTCTTTTTAAGTCCCAATAGCAATATTCAGAATATTGTAGTCAGGGTAACTGGTAGTAATCTCTCTAAGATTGACGGCATCCTTGGGACTTTCCAGATGAGTGATGGCAAAATTACTAATTCTAATGCCAATTTATTTTTGATTAATCCCAATGGCATCATTTTTGGACCAAATGCCGTAGTCAAGTTAAATGGTTCGTTTGTGGTTAGTACAGCAAGTAGCATCAAGTTCACCGATGGCACCCTATTCAGTGCATCTGCTCCCAAAACAACACCACTGCTGACGGTAAGTGTACCCCTTGGTCTGCAATTTGGTCGGATTCCTGGAGATATTATCGTGCAGGGAGAATTAGAGGTACCGCTAGGTAAAACCTTAGTATTGGTGGGCGGCAATGTAACCTTGGATGGCAAAAGCGGAATACTAAAAGGAAATTCAGATCCTCAAGATAATCAAATTGGTTTGGGTAGTCAAATTGCTTTGGGAGGAATACTTGGAGCAGGAATGATAGGATTGAACCTAGATAGCAACAGCCTGCCCTTAAGTTTTCCTAATGGAGTGCAACCAGCAGATGTATCATTTAGTAATGATTCTCAAGTCTATTTCAGTTCCGAGGGTGGCGGTAGTATTCAAGTACAGGGTCGGCGTGTTACACTCACCGATGGGTCACAGCTTGTTGCACAAACTTTAGGAAATCTAAACGGTAGAGAAATTTTTATCCAGGCAGAGCAACGAACCATTAAAGACGGCTCACAAGTCAGATCGTCTACTTTTGGTGCTGGGTTTGGAGGACAGTTAACAGTGACTGCCTCTGACTCTGTGCAACTGAGTGGCACTGATGCTGCTGGTAATCCCAGCGGTTTATTTGCTCGTACTTCTGGTAAGAGGATGGCAGGCAATTTGACGATTAACACGGGGAAGTTAATTGTCCAGGATGGGGCAAACATATCAACTACCGCTGAAGCGGGTAGCCAGAGTCCGGGGGGAACGTTAAACGTGACCGCCTCAGATTTTGTAAAAGTGAGCGGAACTAGTGCAATTACTGGGAAATCAAGTATCTTGTCTACTCGGACTCTAGGTAGTGGAGATGCAGGTTCCTTGACAATTGACACGAATTCGTTGATTGTTCAAGATGGAGGACGGGTAACATCTAGTGCAAATGAGGGTAGCCAAGGCAATGGGGGGACTCTCACAGTACAAGCTCATGGTGGTTCGGTGGAATTAAGCGGAACAGGACTAAATGATAAAACTACTGGCTTATTTGCTCAAACTCTCGGTAGTGGAGATGCAGGTTCCTTGGTGATTGACACAGGGCAGTTGATTGTTCGAGATGGGGCGCAAGTCACTGTGGAGAGTTCAGTAACAGGAACAGGGACTGCCGGTAACCTTGCTGTGAATGCTCGCTCTATTCGTTTAGACAATAACGCCTTGCTTACCGCTAATACACAAAGTGCTAAAGTTGTCCCCAATCGGGAACAGGCGACAATTAACATTAACTCACGAGATTTGATCCTTCGCCGTGGCAGCAACATCAAAACTAACGCAACAGGAGAAAACGTTATCGGCGGTAACATCAAGATTGATACTGATGTTTTAGCTGCTGTAGAAAAGAGCATTATCAGTGCTGATTCTGTTGATGCCAGAGGAGGTCGTGTCTTTATTAATACTCAAGGACTGTTTCGCTCCCCTGATAGTAAGATCACAGCTACAGGTGCAAATTCTCAGTTAAATGGTACTGTGCAAATCAACACTCCCGATGTTGACCCCAGCAGGGGATTAATTCCCTTAACGGTGGATGTGGTGGATGTGGCACGTTTAGTGGACGATAATATCTGCGCGAGAACTGCTAAAAGTAGCTTCACTTATACCGGACGTGGTGGTTTACCTCCCTCTCCTAACAATACACTCAATAGTGATGTGGTGTGGGAAGATTGGCAACTCACTACTGTGCCAAGGGGAAGAGAGGGGGAGGGAAAGAGCAGGAGAGGGGCAGCAAAGAATTCTTCACGCCCTACTCAAATTGTGGCAGCGCAGGGGTGGATAATGAATCAGAATGGGGACGTGATTCTTACAGCTTACGCTCCCACGGCGACACCACACCTTGTGGGGAGTTCATCATTTGGATGTCAGCCACCAATTACCAAGTAATGGATACGCAGGATAGGACAATGGTAATTGTTAAGGTACGTAGTTGAGGACAGTTCGGAAGAGAGTTTCCCTCCAGAATAATCTGTCCGTACACTTTAGCGCTCACGACTGTCATGAGCGCTAAAGCGCAACTACATACCAATTAGTCAAGTACTGCATACGGAGCATAGGGCAATGTGATTGTTGAGGAGGGAATTTAGAATGGCTAGAAAAAAGGGTGTACACAAGTTACAAATTATCCTGTTAGCTTTGCTGGGGTTGACCTTCAGCTTTGGTGTTCATCTGAATGAGGCAGCTTCCATTGTCCCAGTTACAGAGATCCCTATCCTTACAAGTCAGCCAATTCGCAATGCTTCTACGTCCCATGCCCAAGTCCCTGAAAGCATAGAACAACTGATGCAAAAGGGCAAGAGTTTATACCAATCAGGACAATTTGCCTCTGCAGGTCAAAGTTTCCAACAGGCTGCACGAGTTTATCAGTCCCAAAATGACGCGCTTAACCAAGCTTTGGCGTTAAATTATCTTTCTTTAACTGAGCAAAAACTGGGACATTGGAATCAAGCAAGTGTTGCAATTACAACTAGTCTCAATTTATTAAATCAATCCTCGTTAAGTACTAGTAACGCAAAACACGTTCTCGCTTTAGTTCTCAACACTCAAGGCAATTTACAATTAGCACAGGGGCAAGCTGAAAATGCTTTGCAATCATGGCAAAAGGCTGCTAAATTCTATGCTGAAATTGGTGATACTGCTGGTCATACTGGTAGTTTAATTAACCAGGCAACAGCATTGCAATCTTTAGGGTTTTACCGCCGCACAATTCAATTATTTGAGCAGTTAGAAAAAAATCTCCTTTCCATGCCTGACTCGCCTTTAAAAGCTGCTGGATTACGAAGTTTGGGCAATACACTGCTAGCTAGTGGAGATGTAGAAAAGTCTCAGAAAATGTTGGAGCAAAGTTTGGCAGTAGCACAACAGTTGCGATCGCCACCTGAAGAAAGTGCAACTTTACTCAGTTTAGGCAATGCCGTATTCGCCAGGGGCAAGAGAAATCTCATCAAACACAGCAATAATTCCGAGGATAATTTGTTCCCCTCGCGGTGTGGACAAACAGCCATTGCCCAAACAGAGGATACCAAATTCTACTACAATAAAGCAGTGGAGTACTATCATGAAGTTGCTAGTAAGTCAAGTTCCCCCATTACTGCTGTACAAGCACAACTCAATCGATTGAGCTTATTGCAGTCTCTTGGGCAACAACCAACGAGCGAAGATGTGGGTTCAATTCAATCTGCACTCTCCAATTTAACCCCCAGTCGAGCCGCAATATACGCCAGAGTCAACTTTGCCCAGAGTTTAGTTTGTCATAAATTGAGGGACAAGGAGATTAAAGAAGATATTGTCCAAATCTTAAACACGGCTGTGCAACAAGCCAAAGACCTCAAAGACCAACGAGCTGAGTCTTATAGTCTAGGTTATCTGGCTCAATATTACGAGATGACAAAACAATTGTCAAACGCACAACAATATACCGAGTCAGCTTTAAATCTTGCTCAGATCATAAATGCACCGGATATTGCCTTTCAGTGGCAATGGCAACTCGGACGCCTGCTTTTGGTACAGGGAGATTCAGAAAGAGCAGTAAAAGCTTACACCGCAGCAGTGGAAACTCTTCATAGTTTACGCGGTGATTTGGTAGCTCTCAATCCGGACATTCAAATTGACTTTCGAGATGAAGTAGAACCAATATATCGCCAATTGGTAGGATTACTTTTACAATCCAACCAAACCTCCACGAATAAAGCAGTAACGAAACAAGTCAGCCAGAAAAACTTGAAGCAAGCTCGCGATGTGATTGAAGCTTTACAATTAGCTGAATTAGACAACTTTTTCCAAGATGCATGTATTACCGTCCAGCCAACGCAGATTGACAAAGTGGTGGACAATACTAATCCAGCGACAGCAGTTTTTTATTCAATTATATTAACAGACCGCATCGAAACAATTGTCAAATTACCGCTTTCTCAAGAATTACGGCATTACACAACTTACAAACCCAAAGTAGAAGTAGAAAGCACTTTAGAAGCACTGCGACAAAAACTAAAACAACGCTACACATTCAGCGATCGCGAAGCCCTTTCCCAAGAAGTGTATAACTGGATTATCAAACCTGCCATTGCCGACTTAGAACAAAGCAAAGTCAAAAATCTAGTTTTTGTGATGGATGGTTCCTTGCGGAATATCCCAATGGCGGCACTTTACGACGGCAAACAGTATGTGGTAGAAAAATACAGCGTCGCTCTCTCGCCTGATTTACAACTACTAGCACCCAAACAAAAACGAGGACGATTTGAAGCATTAGCTGGCGGATTAACAGAATCTCGCCTCGGCTTTAGCCCCCTACCAAATGTCGCCACTGAATTGCAGCAAATAAAGTCCATTATTCCTTCTAAAGAACTCATCAATCAAGCTTTTACTGAGACAAACATAATTAAGCAAGTTGGTTCCGTTTCTTTTCCTGTGGTTCACCTAGCAACTCACGGCCAATTCAGTTCTCAACTCGAAGATACATATATTCTTGCTTGGAATGGCAAGCTCAATATTAAGCAGTTACGTGAAGTACTGCAAACTAGAGAACAAGTGGTAGGGCGCTCTGATCGTGTACCGACTCCAATTGAATTACTTGTCCTTAGTGCTTGTGAAACAGCGAGTGGAGATAAGCGTGCTGCTTTGGGACTCGCAGGTGTCGCTGTGCGTTCTGGCGCACGCAGTACCCTAGCTTCATTGTGGCAAGTAGACGATGAATCTACCTCTGTTCTGATGAGTGAATTCTATCGACAGTTAACACACGATCCCAATATAACTAAAGCAGAAGCCCTACGTCGTGCTCAAGAGTTTGTTTTGAAGGACAAAGGACATCCATTTTATTGGGCACCCTATGTTTTAGTGGGGAATTGGCTTTAGGCGATTGTCTCGGTATGTATGGGTATTTTACGAGAAGAATGGGAAAAAATTCGCCGAACAGATTAGATTTGTCAAAAATCAGGTTCAAGTCGCTGGCATTTAGATCACAAACAAATATCTGCATCCCGCTACGGTTGGTGAATCTAAAATGGTATGAGCTACATCTTGCTGAATCTTCTCTACTTTAGCGCTGCCATCATACTATGACATTCCCAACTCACGATGTTCCGCAATCCGATCCGCCACTTCCTCCTTGGGAAACGCTGCCGACAATGTATGATTTACCTAGCGATAATCCACTGGAGCCAGGGAAGCCAGACGATTTTCACTTCTTACAACCAGTGCTACTCTTTTTAACTTTTTTGCCAGTTAACTGGAAATCGGAGCTAGTATACAGTGCTGCTGACCTCAATCTCTACTATGATTTGCAGCATACTCAGTGGTACAAACGTCCCGATTGGTTTGGTGTCGTAGGAGTTCCAAAACTATATCAAGGGCGAGATTTACGTTTAAGTTATGTCACTTGGCAAGAGAGAGTCAATCCCTTTGTTGTCGTTGAGTTGTTATCTCCTGGTACGGAAGATGAAGATTTAGATGAGAAGGAAAGAGAACCAAATAAACCTCCTACTAAATGGGAAGTATACGAAGGGATTCTGCGGATTCCCTATTATGTAATATTTAGTCGCTATACCAATGAACTTCAGGGATTTCACTTAGTAGGTGCTCACTATGAATCAATGAGTTTTACTGATGGACGCTTACTCATGCCAGAGTTAGGCTTAAGTTTGGGATTATGGCAGGGATCGTTTCAGAATATTGAGCGGTTGTGGTTGCGGTGGTTTACTTTAGAAGGGAAATTGATACCCTTTACGTCCTTCATTTATTCCATAAATTTCAAAATGCTGCAATAACTGATTATTGTTCAGATTAGTTAAGTCTTTGTTATTATCGCGATAATAGTTGAAGTTAAAATAGGGTGAGAATTGACGCCCTTCATTTATTCCATTAATTTCTAAGTGGTTTAACAGTTGATAGCTGTTCAGGTTTGTGATGTCAGGGTTTAGTGACTGATACTGCCCAAGACTATAAAGTGGATCAAAGTAACGTCCCTCGGAAATACCATTGTTTTTCAAATGATTGAATAGTTGCTCGTTATTCAATGTTGTTAAATCACTATATCTCTCCCGATAGAAATTAAGGTCAACAAGTGGAGAGAAACTACGTCCCTCAGCTACACCATGATTCTCCAGGTGGTCTAATAGTTGACTGTTATTAAATTTTGATAAGTCAGCATTGCTTGCCCTGTAAAAACTCAAATCAACCAGTGGTGAGAAGCGACGACCTTCATTTAAACCATAAGCCTCGAAGTGTGATAAAGCTTGAGCATCGTTTAAACCAGCTAAGTCGTGATTAGCCGAGCGATAAAAATTGGCATCAAATACATTGTTGATACTTAGAGACATATCATTAAGCTCGTTAATTTCAGTATTTATACTCTTGATTTCATTATTTTTACAACAAAGGATGTCA
This sequence comes from Rhizonema sp. PD38, assembly GCA_029379285.1. Taxonomy (GTDB): domain Bacteria; phylum Cyanobacteriota; class Cyanobacteriia; order Cyanobacteriales; family Nostocaceae; genus Rhizonema. The sequence goes on along the minus strand of JAQYWP010000015.1, from coordinate 9,764 downwards.
TGTGGTCAATGCATAAAAGTGCAAACATATTAGTTTCAGTTTCTCAAATTGTTTTACTAGAATGGGATTTTGGGATAGGGGCTGAGTTTATAATTGCTGTGCCAAAAAGATAAAGGGAAAAGTCAGGTTCTTCATAAGCATTAAACCCGGTACCAGCCCGAATCAATTGTCCGATAATCACGTTTTCTTTCAAACCGCGCAGCCAAGTCTCCTTTTAGAGAATTGGTATTAGCAATACGCTACATTAGTTAAGATTTTGCGATCAGCATGAGCTTTAAGTAAAGTTTCGTAATATGTGCGTGCGTTTGTACAGCATTCCATAAACTAAGAGCCCCCTCAGAATGGATTATGGCAGTAGGGAGGGATGCGATCGCATTGTTCGTCAACCAGATGTGGAGTGTGAGCAGAACCTCCACCGAAGCGCACTCGGGAGTGCAAGGTAGATAGTGTGGGGGAGTAGCGATCACGACGAGTGTGAACCAGGATTAGGAACATTCTCGACTCAAAACCAGATGCCCATTAGGAAGTTTATATATGGCTTGTGGTTCCACAATTGGGTTACCTTTGTGCCACGAACTTGATATGCTATTACCCTGTACATTACGCACAGTCCCTGTGGGATAAGATGAAACAGAAGCATCAAGAGGACGGTTTGGCAAACCACCAGGACCTGTAATGTTGAAAGTACCCTGTTGCTTTTTAGTACGAGCAATGCAACTATTAGCAATTAGGGCGTTAGTGTTAATCAAGTTTTGCGGTAACTGGGTGAAGCTATTTTGGAGAAAGCTAGTGTCAGGTGCATTGATATTGACGATACCCGAAACACCAAAGGTCGAACTAGCAGTAATGTCACTTTCGGGAGTTAACTGAGGACGAAACTGAGTTCCAAAAATTCCTTGTGTATTAATCCGGACACTACCACCCTTACCAGTGAATGCATTAGCAGTAATATCACTATTTTCCTCTGGGATGGCAATAAGAAATTTAGAGTTGATAGCGATATTACCACCATCACCACCTTTTTGGGCTGTCCCTGCGGTAGTAGAGATAAGAGAGCCACGACGCACAAGGAGTAAATCACTTTGTAAGTTGATGTTACCACCGTTACCTGATGCAGATTGGGCGTTAAGTATACCACTGCTGTCTAGGGTAACTCTAGGTGAAGTAACGATAATATCTCCTGTAGTACCCGTCGGACTTTGGGAGTTAACATACAATCCACTAATATAGTCAGAACTTTTGCCAGAAATGGTGAGGTTAGCCGCAGCATTCACTGTTATATTCCCGGCATTGCCTTGTCCAAATGTTGAGGCAGAAAGTTGAGCACCATCTCGCAATGAGAATGAACCAGAATCGATAGTAATGTTACCACCATTGCCTACTGTCCCCGGTTCCACGAAGCTACGAATCCCACTGAGAAAACCGTTTTTCTGCCCAGCAATATCAACTTCCCGAGTAACTTTAACATTGACATCCCCCGCATTCCCCCTTCCTGCTGGCTGGGTAGCAGTTGCACCACGAGTAATGGTTAGTAGTTGAGCGCCATCAATTAATGATAGGGTTGCCGCATTGATATTGATATTCCCACCTTTACCTACACCCCCTGCTTCCACCGTGCTGAGGATGTTAGCATTTGTAAGGGAAACAGCATCGAGTGCATTCACTGTTACATTCCCGGCATTGCCTTGTCCAAATGTTGAGGCAGAAAGTTGAGCACCATCTCGCATGATGAGTTATTTTGAATCGGTGCTATTGGAATTTGATTGAATAATAATGCCGATGGATTGATTGTCAGCAATGGAGATGGTGCTTCTGGATTGGTAGCGCTGAAAAAGCCCAAGTTCCCAAATTGAATCGCATTTGCTGTCGTTCCCACGAACGAACCGCCTACATTCAAACTAGCATTTGGTCCAAATATAATTCCCGATGGATTAATCACAAACAGATTAGCTGCACCGTTAGCACGAATTAACCCATCTATATTTGAAACATTGCCACCCGTTACTCGACCAAAGATGTTTTGAATATCAGCAGCGTTGTTGAAGAAAGCCGTACCCCCAGTTGGTACAGAAAACTGTTGGAAACTGTGGAACAAATTACGTCCTGCTTGCGTTCCCCCAGTAATATTGAAAATACTGCCATTAATTGTGACATTAGAATTACTGGGTAAAGTCCTATCAGGCGTAATCTGGGCAGTTGCAGAACTTGTTCCGAATATGCAAGCACTACCAAGAACAATTCCCAATAACTGACGCCCAATATCACTCATCTTTGACATTGCAGTCCCCTTTAAATCTTGAGTAACGCAGAACTACTCTTGAGTTAACCATCATTCAACTCTCAGTAGTACAACTGCTTTGTAACATCCTCTATTTTCTTGACATAACTTCATCAACCGTAGTGTTAGCTGTAGTCTTGAGGGAAGTTCTGTAAAGAAATGGCAGTGCTGCTGTCCTATCAAGCAGCCCCGTAAGTGTAGACGCTCGTGAGTGAAAACTGCTATGAACCCATTGAGTTGGTGTTTGAACAATCGGTTCGAGTTTAATAATTTCTAATTGTTTTAAAAACTTTTGCCATGAACTATTGTTATGAGTTTTAACATATCGAAAAAATGCAGCATAACGCATCGTTCTGATTGCAGACTCATAAACAGTAGGATTAAATTTATAGAAAGAGTTAAATTTCCCTTTCAGATTTTCAGTAAGAGTAGGTACTTCAAAGACTTTCGGTCGTAAATTGTTAACTATTTTAACGAGATCGTTATGTTTTTTCACAATTTCATTATGCTGTTGAACTAGTCCTATTTTGAGCAAAGAATCACCCTGCTTTTCATATTCATCTAATTGTCTTTTATATTCATACAACTGTTTTTTATATTTAGGAAAGTCAGAGTTCCAGAAGTAATAATATGGATAACCACTAAGATTTAAATTATTATCTTTCACACTAAATTTAACCTTGGCTCCACAATCAGTAAACACCCAAGATTGAAAAGTTTTATTTTTTCCTTTAAAAACTTGGTTAATTTCTTCGGCTGGTCGTCGCCAATCTTGATTTGAAACTGAATTTTGCTCTTCCCCATATCCTAGGATAGTTTTGCTTTTGAACTGGGGAAGTTGCCAAAATTCACCTAAATCCATAGGAATTATATCGGCTTGAAGTAGGCGGAGTCCAAGAAGAGTATTATTAAAAGCTGGATGATAAGTCAAGTTATAAATATCTCCTGTTGTAAAAAAGTAATATGAATCATTTGTAGTATTGTGTCCAAATAAGGAAACAACAGCATTAGATTTACTGTTGGCATAATTAGCTATAGGAAATAATTCCCAGTCGGGTAAAATAGGATGATAAATTTTTCCCCCAATTCTAACGGCAAACCGTTCTTTATCAGGTTTTGAATGATCATATAATAGCTCTATCTTCTGATTTTTTAAGTTTTCTTCAGGAGTAGCAACTGCTTCAAAAGCAATTCCCCCTACTCGACTGTCGAAATCATAAGAAGATAGTCCCACAGAACAATTTAGTGTTTCCGTCAATAATCCTTGTGAAGTAGTTATATCAAAACTATATTTTCCTAGATTCCAAGAATTGTTCTCAGCAACAACCTTGAACGTTGTAATTAATATAAATACAACAGTTATTAAAAATAAACTAAAAATTTTTCTCATTGTTTATACTCTTGTAGAATCGAAAGTTTCTATATATATATTTTCGGTACTATTCTCCCACCAACAGCTACTGTACTGTCAATGCACAAAAGTGCAAGGTTTCATTTGAGAGCGTATTCCCATCCTAACGAGAGTGAAAATTTAAAACCATTCAATTCGCGCTCTTGCGCTCGTATATGAAATATATGCAGTAAAAATCATGAGCGCCTTAATTCAATACCCTCAATTTGACGTAGAATTTGATGTACTTAACGACTTAGCGAAAAGATTCCGTACAGCAGGTGCCAAGTTCTCAGGAGCGAAAATTGAGATGTTGCTTGTTGACTAACATTCAAGGGACTACACTAAAGAAAACCTTCTCTCGCTAACATTCTCGTAAGTTCTGTGACTCCTGCCACATCTCGGCACAGTAAGGTTAATACAGCCGCCACCATCAATGGTTTGTTGAGAATTCTATCCCTTAATCCTAGTTGACGATAGTAATTTTCTTGTGTGGTGATTGCTGGTGTTAGTAATGCTTCTAATTGCTGGGCAATTACTTCATCTTCCACTTTTTGCGTGATTTGTGTTAGTTTTTATACTAAGTCTCAGGTTTCAGAAGCGATCGCTCAACTACTTGTCTCTAATTGAGTTTCACATGATTTTTCATCAGTGCAAATATTACCCAATGATTTATTCAAATGGTTAGCTCGTTTCTCTGTTTGGACGTATTGACAAAATCTACCTGATTTTAAATTGTTCCCAATGCCCTGATAAGCGAAAGATTTGCCGGAGCGTTGATATCCTTCATGATGCAATGTAAATTTGGGATGCAAGCATTGCTTGCATCTTGGATGGTAACAACCGCGTTGATATTAATACCACAGATGCGATCGCTTCGGGAAAAATTTATATCCTCGACGTTAGCCTGATCCAAAAGCTTGACGAAGTTGCAGCAAAATTCCATATAACTATTTACTTAAAAAATTTATACCACTTTTGGGGATCAAGTTCAATTTTGGTGATCAACACGGAAACGCGTTTTTAAGGCAGCTATGCTGAAGGTGTGGAAACTTTGTGCAGCAGTACTTCGGACATTTTCCTTCCTTTCCCTTCTGACTTGAAAATAGCGGCTGGAACAACCGAAAGACGTTCTTGGTTCTTGAGTGACGCTATTTTCATGATTGATGGTGAGCGATCGCCGCGCATGGAGACTGCCTTCTGCCTTATCCCCAAGCAAGATCACTAAATTCTGTCAAGAGCCACGTTTCGTATCAAAATCTGCACTTTTCTGCCTAGACTACTGCTTGTGCCTTCAATACAATCGAAAGCAGATAAGTCAATAATGTTAGTATTTAACATTATTGCTTAGCATCAAAACCTCTCTGTGGTCATTGTCCACTTTTAATAAAATGTTATGTAAACTTATGATTCACTAGTAGACATGGATGCACTTTTTCGTTGATATTAATTAGGAGTTAGCTGTTATATAGAAATACTTTCAAAGCCTGAAAGTCACTTAGTCTTTCTAAGTAAAGCAGTGCGCGTCAGACAAAAATCTCTTTGTTGAAGAGATTTGTGATGTCAGCACTAATTGATAATATCTTAGTACAAATCAGATGAGAAAAATGCTAAAAGTTGAATTTCCTGAATTTATGATGAGCCAAGATTTACCAAACCAACAAGAGAAGATTCTTGTAGTTGATGATCACCAATTAATTTTAGGAGGAACTCTCGAAGTTCTCAGAAAGCAGTACCCAAAAGCTGAGATTCTCACAACTAAAACAGCAAAAGAAACTATCAAGCAATTATCAACTTTTCAACCAGACCTTATTATTATAGATTTATCTATCCCAGAAAAACCTGGAGTAATTGCCCAAATAGATACAGGCATTCAACTTATCCAGAAGTTGATGAAGGAATATCCCAACCTTAACATTATGGTACAAACTAGTCATCCTAAGGCACTTGTACGAATACGACATGATATAGATAATCATCAAGGAGGCTTTACAGTCGCTGATAAAGGACTTGACGATCAACAAAGATTGATGAGAGTGAACCTAGCGTTAGAAGGAGGAAGCCATACAAAAGATTTAGGAAGAAAAATAGAAGTTAAGCTAGAGTGGTTAGAACTTTTGAGGTTAGCCTCTTCAGAAGAATTGCAAGATAAGGCGATCGCTGATCAGATGAATATATCTGAACGCACAGTGCGTAACTACTGGACTAAAATTCAAGACGTTTTGAGTATTTATCCTGAAGATAGCAAGAAAGAACGCACAAATATCAGATTTAAAACTGTAAATCACGCTAGACAGGAAGGTTTAATTAATTGAGAAATTAGGATCTGAAAATTGTGCAGCGAAACTTTTGGAGAAAAATCAAAGATGAAATTACCATTTGGCGTGTAGGGGCGTTGCCGGGTTTTGTTGTCATTGTTTTCATAATCATAGCTCGTCTAACTGGCTCAATGCAATTTCTGGAGTGGATAACTCTTGATTACTTTCTCCGATTACGTCCTATTGAACCTATAGATGAAAGGATTGCGCTCATTGGAATTAATGAAGAGGATATTAAAAGAGTAGGACACCCAATTCCAGATCAAGAAATTGCTGCACTTCTCAAGAAACTACAGAAGTATAAACCTAGAGTTATTGGACTTGATATTGTTAGAGATAGAAGTGTCAATCCCGGTCAGAATCAACTAGTTGAAGTCTTCCAAGAAAGTAAAAATATTATTGGTATTGAAAAAGTCTTACCAGATAAAATTTCTCCACCACCAGACTTACCATCCGAACAAATAGGTTTTTCTGATATTATTTATGACAAAGATGGTAAATCTAGGCGTAATCATTTAGGAATTCCCAATAATCAAGGATACAAGTATTCCTTTTCTTTACGCCTAGTAGCAGCTTATTTATCTCATGAAAATATTCTCCTGGAAAATGGGATTCGCGATCCAGAAACAATGAGATTTCGCTCAACAGAACTCCCTCGCTTTCTACCGAATACTGGGGGATATGTCAAGACAGATGCTGGAGGACTTCAGGTACTTATCAATTTTCGCAGTGGTGAAGAAAGATTTAGAACACTGTCTCTTAACGATATAAAAACAGATAAATTTAATCATAACTGGGTAAGCGATCGCATTATCATTATTGGCATGACTGCCCCAAGTGCCCCAGACTTAATCGCCACCTCTGCCATTGCAAATACGAAACTTCATGGAGAAATTTATGGAGCTGAGTTTCATGCTCATAGCGCCAGTCAAATCATTAGTGCGGTTTTAGACGGACGACCACTATTAAAAAGTTGGTCAGATGGTTGGACGTATTTATGGATATTGTGCTGGGGATTTTTTGGTATTAGTCTTGGTCGGTTAACTCAGTCTGCATGGAAAAACTTGTTAGCTGTTGGCGCTGCTAGTGTTTACTTAATAGGAATAGGTTATTTTGCGTTGCTTCTTTGGGGTTGGTGGATACCCGTAGCACCAGTTCTGTTAATTTTAGCAATTAATGGTGTAGGACTCAGTGCTTTTGCTTTCTATCAATACGATAAAGCTTTGAAGTCTCAAATTTTCGTCAGACAACACGCTATTGAAATGGCATTTAGAGATATTCACAACGGTCCATTGCAAACGTTAGCCGTCCTCTTACGAAATGTCCAAAACCAGGATTTTGCAAAAGAACAATTGCTTGAAAGGCTTCAGACTCTCAACCGCGAAATCAGAAGCATTGATGAGAACTTAACACGAGATGCATTAGATGAACAAGAAATACTCTGTTTGGGCAGTGGCTTAAAACTTGATTTAAAGCGTCCAATCAACGATCTTTTCTATGAAGTCTACAGCGATACTAATGAGCGCAACCTTCCAGAATTTTCAACCCTTAAAGTAAAAGTCTGCTCTTTTGAGCCTATAGAAGAAGAATGTTTAAGTATTGAGAAAAAGCGAGAACTCTGCCAATTTCTCGAAGAAGCGTTATGCAATGTTGGTAAACATGCAGTAGGAGTCACCCAACTCACTGCCATAGGGATAAATAAAACCGGTTGGTATACCCTGAGAATTGAAGATAATGGACCGGGTATTCAATCTTCTTCTGAAAGTAAAGGAACCAAGCACAGTAAAAATTTAGCCAAACAATTTGGAGGTTTTTTTCACAGAGAAAATCTTTCTTCTCAGGGGACAATGTGTGAATTGACGTGGCCTCTAAAAAATAAAGTTCGGTATCTCAGAAAACTCAAATCTATATTAAAAAGCTTTTTTCAAAAAAGTTAAACTATATGAACACTAAAATTTTTGATCCCAGAGTAATAACTTTTTGTACCTTGAGCTTATTACTCGCTGTTGTACCTACGGCTATAGCTGAGTATCGTCCTCCTCGTACTCAAAAAACTCCTACTGACTATTCTAAATCAGGAGGTGTGAGAGGATGTCCAGAAGATAAAATACCCCTAACAATTCTCGCACCTCAGAAATATGTTGGGGAGACAACTTCCGTTCACCCTACTTTCGCTTGGTTCGTCTCTAAATCTTATGATGTATCTTTTCGTCTTTTTGAGTTTGACCAAAACGGTGAACCTAAAGACTTGATTAAGCCAGTGTCTATACAAAAAAGCTCGGGAATCAGTAACTATTCTCTCCCAGAAAATCAGCCAGCACTAATTATAGGGAAAAAATATCTTTGGCAGGTTTCTATTAGATGTCCACAGGGGGATTTGATACAAGCAGCAGAATTTACAGTTAAACAAACACTGTCAACTTTGTCAAATCAGTTCCTTACTAGAAAGGACGGATTGCAGAAATTAGACTTATACGCCGAAGCAAGTTTGTGGTACAACGCATTAGAAGAAGCTCTCAAGTTAACTGAAAACCAAAAGGAAAAAGCTGTCTCAAATTTGCTGCGAGATCTGGCTCTATCAGAGCAACCACAACCAGATGCAAAACAAAATTTAACTGATGCAAATAGCCAAGAGATCCAAAAACATATCAATAACTTGAAGCAAATCGCTAGCAACCATCCTTAAGCTACTCCCTTCCCGCTAGAAGAATACCGATAAAATAAACCGCCAAGACGCCAAGGAAGCCAAGTTTGAAGATCAAAGAGATAGGTAATCTTAGACCGGGAAGGGAGTAACTCTCATTTTCCCGGTTTTACTGGGCAATACATTCGCGTGAGAACTTCTGCTTCTAGTAAATTTAAATCAACAGTGAAAAATAAGATCCAAGGGCAACTCTTACTAAGTCGGGGATCTGTGTATTCGTTCACAACCAATTCCCAATTACAATGAACGGTGCCCAATAGGCGGGATTATCATATTTGTGATTAATTTCTGATGTTTTCTTGGCATGAATGAGTTTTAATTGAGCCGCACGTACAGCTTCAGCTTTACTCATTCCTGATCGCAAGCTAGTGTAAAACTCAGTGATGAAAATTGGCGTGGATTCATCTGGAACGGACCAAAGGGAGGCGAGGGTACTTCTGACGCCAGCTTGCACAGCGACACCAGCTAAACCGAGGGCAGCACGCTCGTCTCCCAATGCCGTTTCACAAGCGGTTAGAGCTAGCAACTCTACAGAACCAGATCCACCATTAACTTGGCGAAGTGCTTTTTCCAAGTCATTAATGGAGAGTTTATTATTATTTCCAGTCACTATAAATGTATCTTCTGGAATAGTGCCGAACTCAGCGTGAGTTGCAATGTGAATAATTGGATAAACTCTTTTGTTAAGTTCTTTTTTTACGCTTTCAGGATTGAAGGCGTCATCTACAAGTGGTTTACTGTTTGGAAATTCGCTTTGAACTGCCTTAATCTCTAAGGGGACGTTTCCTAAAGCAGAATATATTTGCTGATCAATTTCTGCTTGTTTGGTTAAACCTAAAATTAAAGCGCGATTTTCTTGACGATTAAGTTTTTTTGGAGCCGTTAAACTGAGACTGGGAGAGGTTGCAATGGCATACTTTTCTACTAAAAATTGTTTGGAAGTGTTGTTATAAAGTGCAGCCATTGGTACAGTGCGTAAGATTCCATCTTGGATGAACACAAGTGTTTTGATCTGTTCCCAGGGTAAGCGCATCTAATTTTGTAGCTATCGATACAGACAAAAGGCTTAAAACT
>JAQYWP010000196.1 GCA_029379285.1 Rhizonema sp. PD38 | reverse complement strand
AGGGTGTCTTCTTTAAATAATTGTGCTAAAAAGTACGTAGGAGAATAGATCCAAAATTTTAAGTACGTCAAAAAGCCTTCTTCCCGACAGTTAGGTATAGGGGTCGCTTTTTACTTTTATCTTCAGGTTAATCGTGTCTACTTGAACACAATTCAACACATTCAAAATTCATGAATATAATACTACAGACCGAAAGTCCTTTTGATCAAATCAAAAATACTGATGATGCTGACAATGAATATTGGTTAGCCCGCCAGCTGCAGCCAATCCTGGGATACAAACAGTGGCGTAGATTTGAGGAGGCTATCGAAAGAGCAAAATTAGCTTGCATTAATGTAGGGGATGATGATTTAGCCCACTTTGCCAAGGTCGGCAATCTGGTAGAACGCTCACAGGGCGGTGGAAGTAGCCAATCTGACTATAAGCTTTCAAGATATGCTTGTTATCTGACTGCAATGAATGGTGACCCACGAAAAACAGAGATAGCGCAGGCTCAAAGTTACTTCGCGCTCAAGACTCGCGAGGCAGAGCTAAATCCAGAAATTATTGCATTAGTAGCGCAGCTGCAAAGTCATGTGATATTACAACAGGAACAAATGGATTTGCAGCTTGAGCGAATAAATAGGCTCGAGCAACTATTCTTACAGCAACAAGGGCAACAGGGACAGATCGAGGAATTAGGAGAAATAGTTCTGCACCAGGACAATGCGATCGCCTCCCTGCAACAAGCCAGAGTCGATATTCCCCCAGGCTGGGAAATTGCCGACTGGGAGAAATTACCACCACAGGATAAAAAGCATTTTCTCAATCTATGGCTTAGGGAGCAGTTCAACCCGACTAGTGTGAAAGAAGTTCGTGACTATAAACGAGAGCAGAGGAAGGAATTGATGGAAGCGATTGGTTATGTGGGGCGGATTGACCAAGTGCGGATTGCTGAGGCTAAAAGAACACTGCTGGCTAAGTTTTGGGCACAGGGAGGTGCATCATGATTATCATTGAGCGTCCTGACATTGCAGACGGGCAGCAATTTATCCAATGGACAGCAAACCATCAATCAGCTGCTCTCGCTCTGCCCCCTGCAGCCATGCATTTATGGCAGTATCTCTTACGCAAAAACCCTGCTGGAGTGCCCATAGAAATTGATTTAAACGAAGAATTGGAGACTATCTCTGCTGGTCGAGCTAGACCTTACTCTCTGAGAAGTCTAAAAGATGCTCTGACAAAGCATTTAGCGTCATCAAAGAACAATCTTGTTGAAATTATTAAAGATTACGGAAAATCAACCTTCAAGGTCATTGCACACCACGCAGGTCCGGTAAAAGAGGTGATTAAACGCTTTGGAAATTTTTCTCCAAAAGCGGAAGCAAAATTCCATAACCGGAAAGAAATTTCCATGTTAGAGGCATCAAACCCTGATTCTGCGGTACCTCTTACAGAGAGTTTAGAGAGATCAACAGCACCTGCTGCTGAAATTAAAAATTTTCTGCCGAAGAACCAAGAATTAGACGACCGAGAAGGGAATAATCTCGAAAAACAAACGGAACAAGAGCAGTCCGAGTTTGTCGATAAATCAAAGGCTGAGCCATTCAAATCAATTAATCCTAGTCCAACGTCAAATGAGACTGACTCTTTTTCAAACTTAGATCTTCATGAAGATAATTTTTCGGACGCGGAAGAAAATGAAAATTTGAATAATAAAGCGCGAAGCTCGGCAGACTTTGCAAAAAAACAACCAGTAGATCCCGAAGAGTTAAGACAAGCGCTCGCCGAAGTAAGAACCATCGAATGCACTCCAAACTTCAGGATGAATGTAGAGATCCAAAATGCGATCGCTAATAATTTACAAAATGTTTACGCTGCCGTTGCCTATGTCAAAGAGCAAATTAGATTAGGGATTACGATTAAAAAATCGTGTGAAGCTATGTTTATGTGGGCTTTGAGAACAGAACTAGATAGCAAATACGACAGGTTTGAAGTTATTGAATACAAGCAACCGTCAGAAAAGGATAAGGCTGATATGGCGATCGCGCTAAGTAACGGTGCTATTAAAGAGTTTAGCTTACAACCCAATGGACTTTGGGTAGTTGATACAGGAAAAGAATGCTTAGCCTGGTACAAATTTTTTGAGATTTTTTAGGGCGCAGCTAATGATTCAACTTGACCAAAACTCATACACCCATGCTGGTCGCATCTACCAACTTAACGATGGCTACCGCGAGTTTGGCAGGATTGTTACAGTAGAGGCTTTTGCAATCTACTGTGTACTCGTCTGCTCTAAAGAGTACAAAAAGACGCAAGCTTTGCCCCAGTGGTGAAATTCTGCCCCTTGTCAAAAATGAAGTCGGACGCGTTTGTTTTTCTCACTAGGACAACCTCAAACCGATCCCTCAAGGACAGATTGAGCTTTTCGCTTTTGACGAGGCAGACCCCCACGAGCCACCAGAACCACCTGAGTTGAATGTTGAATGACGACCGTCCTAAACTAGATGTTCAACTTCCGAAGAAGTTCAAAGATTTTACAATAAACCCATATGCGGGCTTGGGCAGCTTCGTCAGTTTCCATTAGTTCAACTTCCGAAGAAGTTCAAAGGCTAGACTTTTGAAAGCCTTACCATAAGCGCATTCTACACCCCATTATCTGAGGGGGTCAAGTTTTCGTCAAAATTAAAGTCGCGAAGTCTTGGTCCGAGAGTATTCTCGGACCAGAGCTTCGCTGCCGAGGGAAGTTTCAGGAGGCTCGCTTTGCATCGGGGTATTGTACTTTGAATTTTTCCACCCAAGCACGTTGCTTTTTATTAAGCTGAGGTTTTTTATTTTTCATAGTATAAAAAAGTCTGCACAGAGACTTTGAAAGTATCTGTGCAGATTGCTAGGCTATATGAACTGATTTTAAAATGGGTAATTATGTAGTGTGATTAGAAGCCGATTTCGCTGCTTTTAATCAAAACGGGAATTTTAGGACTGATTGACTCCAACTCTTTAGAAATCTGCTGTTGACGTTTCTCACACAGAACTTGATATATCTGCTGAAGGTTTTGGATGCTTTCAGTTAGTTTTTGCATACTATCAGCACCAAAACTCAGGGAGACAGTTTCTCCATCCTCAATGAAGCAGCATAGTTGGCGATCGCCTTCGCTGTTGCTGTAGTTTGTGATGTAAGTTTGAGCGCTAACATGAGCCGTGAAAGAATGTGATACTTTCATAATTTTTGTTAATTAAAATGATGCAAGTAGTAGTTTTTAGTTTGGAGTTATTGCGACGTTTGAGGTGCGCGAGCATTTTAAGTACACACACCTCCATAGAATTTGATGAACAATAAGTCATGATGAATGCTCCACACCTTTTCCACAAAAGACGACGCGTAGCGTCTTATCTCGGAGATTGAATTAGAAAGGACGAGATAAGAGGCCTACTTGACTGTTATTTTGCGATCGCTCGCAGTCCTTGAGTACTCTATCCGGCAGACTTTGCGTGAATATCCGAGTTTCTGAACGTTCCCAATATGCCCAATGTATGTATTTCCAGTACCTAATTGGGCGGAATGTCAGTATAAAGTGCTGACATTCGATTTGATCCTGTTATGCTATCTTTCTGATGATGAGCACTGTCTAACTTTTCTCAATTACAATGATTCGAGTTGAGACACCCGTTGGGTTTGTCGAATCCAGGAAAGCGCCGTCAGGCACTTTCTCGTTCCAAGCGTCATGAGAATTCATCCATTGTCGGAATTGTTTGAACTTCCGATCATTGCGGAAGAACACCGATTCTGGGGCAATGGTTGTAAGAGTGCCACCACAAGCCAAGCATTTATAAGCGTGGTAAGTGTGTTCAACAAACTCGGAGAATGGCGGGTTCGCCACAATCGCTTGCCATTCACCAACAGAGTTCAGGAAATTACCAGCAATGATATTAAACCCTTTTAACTCCAAGATTTTTCGCAAATCAGATTGAATTTCGATGACATCCAGGTGGATATCTGGGTGATGGCGAAAGATGGCTTGGGCGATGTCTCCTTTACCTGCACTCGGCTCTAACATTTTCTCTAAGGTTTTAAGTTTTTCTTGGCATCTCATCTTGAGCCAAAAAAACATTAGATATATTTTTTTGGAAATATTCTTGAGTCATTGCATCCAAGTGGCTCGAAACTTATTGGGTGAGAACTTTGGGGATATTTTAACCTCTGACCACTATAGATTACTGGGATTTTTCTTAAGAATTACACAACACTTGAATGCTCAGGGTTTTGAAGAAAGAATAGAGATTGAATATTGAGAAACAGGCGTGTATGTGTATATACGTTAGATGTGCGATAAGGCACTTGCCTAGAAATAAAATACCCGCTGTTTACCTCGTTACCAACCCGTCAACCTGATCGGACGGCTGGTATCTTATTTTCACGATCTGCTCTAAATAGGATGCTCGCAATGCGATCGTTAACCCAAGGCGCTTCTGCCTTGGGTTATCCAAGCGTCACAGCCTAGAAGAGCGTATTCAGAAAACATTTATTTAAGGCTAAACTTACGATGTAATACACGGTTGAGGCTATTTGCTATCGACCTCTCCGTCGATTTTAGGAACGTCCCATGCCCAAACGCTATAAAGTCCTGTTGAGCTAAGAGGAACGGCAGAGCCGCTGCTCCTCATTCCGTGTAATACTCGGTCACCTTTCTAAGTTTCGCCAAGACACTCGCTTTTTTATCCAAGTATTACATGGATAGCATCGTTTAGTTCGACGTGATCTCTTTAACCTTGTATTACCTGGGGAGAGGCGCTTGAGAAAGACTAAGCCGATTCGGGAGTCACGCGTTTTGAAGCAGTGTGGCAGAATTTCTGAAAAACTTTGTGATCAAGCTGGGTGTTGCATAAATCAAACTCGAAACCAGGAGTTTTACCACTTCATATGTTTTTTTGTAACACCACCGATTCAAATGGCTTGGGGTAAACAACCTCTCGTTGCGCCCAGGAGTAGATGAATGCTTGCTGATACTCCCAGCCAAGCCACTGTAAAGTTCCACCACCACCCTGATCTGCAAACATGACACCCGCAGTTTTTCGCAGTGTGTTGCAATCGCAACGAGATCCTAAAAGGCGTAAAGAAGAGGAGTAAACAATTTGCTGAATAAAGCTTTGGCTTGCTCGTGTTGTACGGTGAGCTGATTTTGAAGTAAGAATCAAATATCGATTATGGTTATTTTTAAGCATCTGCTGCCGTTGACCTTCAAACCGTTCTAACAGGGGTTTAAGCCAAGAGAAAGCAGCAGAGGGGAAATCTAAGCGAGTGCTAGGACGACCTGGGGTGCGACTACCTTGTGAAGGTTCGGGTCTAGGTATAACAATGTGGTAAGCATCCGGGAGACTCAGGGGTATAATGTTTTTTTGTAAAGAAAGCACGACCGGAATCTCAGCATGTTGAAGTTCCCAAACTGAAAGTGCATGAAAAATAATCAGATATAAGACAAAGGCTTCTAGTGGTTCTGCATTAGGAGCAGATATATACTCACACAGCTGCTGAATTACTTCTAGTGGGTAATGTTTGATAGTTGGAGTTGGTGCTGAAACTTTGAGCTGAACTGGGTTTATCACCGTCAGCTTATTGTTTAAAGTCCATTCAAAGAAAACAAATAATTTACTACGGTGCTGACGAATAGTATTGTGACTGTACCGACTGACTTGGGTAAAGGAATGGAGGGTAGAACAACAGAGACAAACTTCGGGTAACTGACGCTGATGTGGGTCAAAATCTACTGCTTTTTGACATACCGAACATTTCCACTGCCAGTATAAGGTCAACACGTAGTCGTTTATAAAAGATGGCTGGACTTGCTCTGGGGAACAAATGCCACACTTAAAACTCCATGTCCAAAATGCAGCTTGAACTTCTAAATGGTCGCGCACAGTTGCTGGCGCAGTTTTCTTTTCCCAAAGCCAGCTAACGTAGAGCTGTAACAGTCGCTGAACACCAATAGGAGCAGTGTTGAGCGGTTGTAACGCGTTACGCCTGAGAATATAGTTTTCTCGACTTTCAAGTCTACCTTGTACAACTAGCAAATGCCCGAGTTCCAATAAGCTTGATCTAATACTCTTGGGTGTCGCCCGCTTTGTTGCTTCTAGTTGTGGAAGATTTTCTTCAATTGCCTCCCAAGTTAGAGGGTTGGGAAGGTGGTGTTGTTGTAAAAAACGACCAAAACGTCGAAATCTTTGATTGACTTTTTCTGATACAGAACTCCAATCAACCGTACTAACCAGCAGATCAAATAAAGTTTTATTGTATGGGTAAGGTGTACTAAAATTCGCGACATAAAATATTAATGATTCTTTAGCACGCTCGTCCTTGTAGCATGATTGACATAAATTTTTAGCCTTGTTAACGATCGTCTTAGATTTACCGCATTGCCTGCAAAGTTTGACACCATTGCGCTCCTTGTATGCACAGTTGTTACATATGTTTCGTTTTAGTTGATTAGAAGCTCTAAGCTGACCACAAACAGAACACTCAACTTTACCTAATTGTGCTTTAGTCTGCTTGCGTATCCGGTGACTTACAATATCTCTGCAAACTTTACAAAACCAGTTTTTTTCATCATATATTGGCTTGATTTGAGAACAGCGACTACAGGCTACTACAGGTCTTGATAATTTCTTAATACAACGGGGACATAAGCCAGTTTCTTTTGAAACTTGATGTTTGATCATGCCACACCGCTTGCAAAGAGAACTTGCTTCTAATTTGTAGCAGGATTGACAGATGTCGCGGCTTTGGTTGTAAGTACTTTTACTACCACCACATATTTCACAGATAATCAAACGTTTAGTTGCCATCAGCTATCAAAGAGCAAATTTTCTTCTTTCAGGTAGGCTGAAACATCAATAAAGCATTTAAGCTGTTCGACTGCCTCCATAAGAGCGAGCGCATCACAATCACGGAAAAGAGTATCTTCCTCCCCACCAGCCCAAGTAATTACAGCAATAGGAGGTTCATATTCAAATTCAATCAGCCGAATTTGAGATAAATTAATTGTGCAGCAGGGTAGTTTCACGAAAAATGGCATAGCAACTCCAACTCATTGAGAGATGTGGTTTCTAATAAAGCAAGTTTCTCTTCAGGGGGCAGACGTTTGATAGTCCTTTCTGCACGAACCGCCTCTATTTTGCTAGAGAAAATCCAGAAGCCGAGCAATTTCAAAGGACGATTTATTCGGGTGTAACGTCCACCTCGTCCAGCATTATGTTCAGTCATACGACGTTTAACATTTCTGGTATGACCGGTGTAAAGTGAACCATTTGCACAACAAGCCAGGTATACATAGTGAAGTTCAGATATTTTTGTTACCCATCCGTACCGTGACTAGGAAATTGATGCGGATCGGGAAAGATACTCTCCTGCTTCTCCGGTTGCTTTTTATCTCCATAAAGCCGAGACGGTTTGTTATTAGATGCTTTGCCTTGCTTTTTGAGTTCCTTGGGCGGATCTGGAAGCACGTCAAAAAAATCACTGACTTTACAGTCTAAAGCGTTACAAAGTGCCTGAATTGTTTGTATTCTTAATGCACTAGGTTTTCCATTAATTAAGGCAGAAACTGCTTGCAAGGAAAGTTGAACTCCCGCTTTAGAAGCAAGTAGTGTCTGAAGTTCTGAAGGACGATAAATATCTCGCTCAACAGCTAGCCATTTCTTCAGGTTCCACACGATAGGCATAAGCCTTCTCCTTATACTCTAGTTGTGTCAGATATCAAATTTTTGACAACACTATCGATAACTCGGTCGTAGTACGAGCGACTATGTTTGACATAGCGGTGTAGGGTACTCGGGTTTATGTGTCCCATCATGTCCATAAGCACCCAGACTTTATCGGGATTCTGCTCCATAAAGTTGGTGGCAAAGGATTTACGCAAGCTATGCCAAGCTAACGAATGAGGTAATTCCAATCCGGCTTTTCTAGCTTCACAGGCAATTACATGCAAGCAGCGCCACATTGTCTGATATGAGATTCGGTCTCCAGTTTCTGATATAAAGAGGGCTGGATTTGATTTAGCATTGGGAAAGTTAGGTCGAATTTGATCCTCGTAAACATGCAGGGTCGCTTGAGCAAAGGGTGTAAAAATCGTTTTCCGAATGCGTTTACCTGAACCTTTTACTCCCTTTCCGTGGCGGGTTTGAATGCGATTGTGTTCGTAGAAAATGTCACGATGGGGTTTGAGAGCATCTAAATTCAGAATCTCGTTAGCTCGCAAACCACTTTCTCCTGCCAGTACAACCATCGTGTAATCTCGTGAGGCAGTAAGTTTCTTTGGATTGTGACTGATATATTCTTTGCGGATGAAATCGTAGAACTGAATTAGCTGCTTACCTGTGAGGACAAAACCTTCATCCTCAAAGTCAAGAATGTGTACGGGGTAATCATACTCTAAGACTGGCTGATCGACGCGACCGTATTTAGTCGTGATAAGTTGTACTTCGTCGCCTGGTATGTAGGGATTCTCCAGCACATATTGAAACAATCGTCGCAGTTTGCCTAAATAGCCATTGACTGTACGTGGTTTAAATTCTGAGGTAATCAGTCCCTTGCTGAACTCAATAATTCGCTGTCGCCCAAGTACTGGTATCATGGCTTCCCAAATCATCAACTGCCTTTCGCCATCAGGATGTTGGTCATCCTTAACCATGAAACCTTCAAACCATCCCTTCAAAAATCGTTGCTCTGAATCAATTGTGCGATCGCTATGATTGCGCGTGACATGGGTGTCCAAGTACCCCTGAAGGATGGCTAGGTGGTCTGCCAGCTTTTCGTTCAAGGGGATAAAAGCAGAAGTGACTTCAAGTCGATGCACGACAACGAGGTTTGGACGTCTCATACCCAACCTATACCTAAAGTATAACCTTATTATATAACGTTACTCTTGGCTTTATCAAGCAAAACTTGATTTAATTCCCGGAAAGTTCATTAAATAAGGCTGTCTCTTGAGTTAGTTGATTAAGGTGGAATATCAAAAACGTGGGATTATGCCAGCACTTTCATCCCTGGTTTTAGTTTTGCTAACTTTACCAGACGATCACATAAATCGCTTGGAGTAGGGAAGAAGTCGTGCATTTTCATCCCTACTAACTCAGTCTCTAGGCGACGGATTTGTACTTTAATCGGATCTTCAGTAGGTAGAGAGTATAACTCTTTCAGTGCAGTGATGGCTTTTTGAGCCTGCATCCAATTATGGATATTTGCTCTCTTCAGTGCAGACTTCCAATTGGCATACCTTCCTTGGCTGCTTTCAAATTTTTTGATATCTTCTTCATCCCAAGAGGACGAAGATATTTCCCTCAGAATCTCCAATTGAGATTTGCTAGAAATACCATTTAGGATTTCTGGCAAGTCTCCAGTTTCAGCACCTAGAGCGATCGCGAACAGCCAAGATTGGATTTCCTCCATTTGTTTGGCTTCAAAATACATTCCCTCAGCAATTGACGCTCTGCGTCTAGTTGGACGCTGCTGTGCTAATCCCGTCGCAATCTACAGCTATCAGGAATTCAAGGGAGTTTTGACCGCATAGCAAGCCAATGCCAGTGGGCTGCACTGAGTATAGAGAACTGGAGCGATCGCATACCAAAACTTTTCCAGTACGAGTAAGTTGAGAGAGCATTGATTGAGGACTTAAGGGATATTGTTCCCACTGATATCCCAACGGTCTTTTTCCTTGCGTTGGTATTATGAGCCAGTGCAAGGGCAATGTCTCTAGAGTTTCAATCAGCTTGGTTGTTTGGCAGTTTTTTTTAGAAGCTTGGAGGAATACATAAAAGTATAGCAGCATATCATCATCTAGTCTGCGTATGCAGACTAAGGTTTTTTATTGCTCAAATATTTAAATCTTAAATTGAACACGAGAAAGTACTTTAATTGTAAAAAGATAAAATAATCGTCTTATAGTGAGTTATAAGACGATTATTTTTTGGACCAATACGCTTACGCAAAGTCTGCGGGACAGAAGCTTCTGTCCCGCGAGCTTTGCGCAAACGCAGTTTTGGGCAGACGCCTGAGTAGCTGTAAATATTGATTTTTGGGACAACTCGACCGAAAGTAAACTCGAAATGATCCGTCTCCGTAGAGCTTGAGATCGCGGAGGTCAAACTCAATCTCTTGCGTCTTAAGCCATTTTGTAACAATGGCGTGATACTCTGCGAGAAAGATTGCTGGGAAGTAGATACGTCCTGTTTCAGCACCTGTTTGTTGATGTGTGAGGATTTGAAATTGGGGTTGGGTTAGGACTTCCATAAGAATCTCGATAAAATTTCGATTCCAGAAAGCCTTCAGGCTGATTGAACGAACGCAAGCACAATATTCAAAGTTCGATGTCGTTGCGTTTAGATTGTTTTACTTGGGATTTTTGGCTCATCGAAAACCAACTTTGTTTATCTTGCTCAGTAGGATTAGCAGCAATGATGGTTTTTCCTACTAAGTCATAAGATGCAACTGTTCGATTGTCATTGATTGATGAAATATTGAGAGTTTTATCATTACGGTTTAATTGCAATTGATAGTTCTTCCCTCGTACAATTTCAATTCCCTCACTTGGGCTTTCTACTTTATTTTCAAGCCGATTAGCTTGAAAGACGTTGTTGACAGTAGGTAATATATTTTCAGCCCATTGGTGGTTTTCCTGGATAGCCTTGAAGGTTCCAGGAGGGGCAAGGGAACCAAGATTATTCGCAATATCCTCTTTAAGAGCGATCGCCAAATTGGAAAGTTTTTTGCCAGACTCCAGCTTTTCTCCCACCACAACGAACTCTTGTTTCTCTACAGGTAGCATTTGAGTAGGAGGAATGTCGATTTTGGGATTACCTTTTGAATCTAAGGAGAATTGCATCAAAGGGTTACCAAAACAATACAGTTCGTCTCGCCGATGGTGGATACTATACTTTGAACCTTCAA
>JAQYWP010001170.1 GCA_029379285.1 Rhizonema sp. PD38 | reverse complement strand
CCGATAGTGTTAGCAATCGTTGAGGCGTTATCCTTAATAGCGTCCGCAACAAACAAAGGGGTTCCATCAGGTATAGAGCTACCAATTAGTGAATCATCACCACTTTGAGCGGCACTCAAGAACTTATTGAAGTCATCTAAAGAGGGGTTGTTGTCACCAGCATTTGTGCTGCTACCATCAACCAACTGGTTGGAAGTGTCAGCAATGGGTGAAGTTTGAGCTAGATTGCTGCCATTATCGGAAGCTAATTGCGGGAACACGTTATCATTCCCAGTTGGAGTGTCATTAACCGCATTTACCGCATTACCATTTACAGTCGGCGTACCACCACCTATAGTTGGCGTACCACTACTTACAGTCTGCGTACCATTTGAGGAGTTAGCTAGGCTAACAACTTTGTCCTCTATCTGCGATCCCAAGGTGTCTGTATTTGTGGTATCAATACTGCCTAACAAGGAGTTGCGTGTATCATCAGCTGAAATACCGCCATTTACAGAGGAGCTGCTGCTATTGAGGTTAGCGTTAAACGGGTTAATTTTACCAGGATCGCCAAACTGGCTAGCGTCAGGGGTGCCGCCATTACTAAAAGGCTGAAAGTAGTCGTTCAGGTTCTGTTGTAACTGGTCAAAGGGTGACACCTGAGGCACGCTGTCACCATTGCTGCCGCCTACTGGGCTGACACCACCGGAGTTGCTGCCGTCTACCGAACTGACTCCACCAGAGTTGCTGCCGTCTACCGAACTGACTCCACCAGAGTTGCTGCTGTTTATCTGGCTACTACCAACTGGGCTGTTACCACTGGAGTTGCTGCCACTACTCAACGGGTCAAAACTAGGATCAGACGGGTTACTGCTAGCACTACCAAGGTTACTAGTAGGTACACTGACACCATTTTGGCTGAGGCTGGAATTAACTAGTTGGTCAGTTTGAACTCTGTCTTGAAACGACACCGACTTGATTGCGCTTGCAAAATCGATGCCACCGAAGTCGCTACCACCAGAATTGCTAGTACTACCGCCACTAGTGTCACCACTAGCAACTGGGCTGCTGCCAGTGTTACCGCTACCACCAGAGTTGTTAAGACTAGCCCAAGGGTTTGTACCACCAGTGAACACATTGCTACTGGCATCTGGGTTACCAAAGTTAGCAAAGGGATTTCCGCCATAGGGGCTATCACTACTACTATTAGCAGCACCACCGGACTGACTACCAGTGGCACTTGCAAAGCCGTTTGACACATTGTTCAAAGAAGTAACTTCACTCAAGCGACCCCAAGGAGAGTCTTTGAGCACGCTATCGCTATTACCACTAGTAGATGAGTTGCCACCATTTAAATTGTCAGTTGCCATCAGGAATAATCCTCGAATTATCAGGGTAATCGCTTAAACACAGGTAAATTAAATAGATAAAAAACCTGCTTCTTTAATTTTTTTTGCGTTTTAATCGCCGGAGAAAGTAGTATTTACTTGATTCAGAAAAGTCTGTTGCCTGCTTTTTAAGTAAGTTTCCGTTAAGACACACAACTGTACATTGGGGCTATTAATGCTTAGGAGTTAGCTTCTATTAGGTTTTACAGCAAATCAAGATTTGTTTACATATTGATGTCTTTTTGTACAAACCTACTTAAAGCATTTAACCCAAAAAATTATAAGAATCCTAAGGAAATGTATTTTACGCTACCAACTATTAACAAATTTAAGAATTTTTAACTAGAAATACAATATAGTTTCTTTGGATATACTTATCAAATCTTTAGATATTTATGTAAGACTTTGGTAAGTAATTAGCCCTTAGCCATTATCTCTCTTCGCCCATATGACTTTTAAGAAATCGGGTTATGTCAACTATTTCGACAAAATCTCCTTCCGAAGCTGACGGCACGACTACTAATAGCTGAATGCTTACAAAATTTGAATGTTTTTTTTATCTTGATCAAAAAATATTAAAAATACCCTACTGTAGCGAAATAATGTAAGCAATCAGATATCAGCCTGTATTTCATTCAAACAGTAAGCCAGTTACCTACAGAAAAAATCCGCATGGTGACTGGCGTTCCGTTATTACAGGCAAGGCATTTTTAGATGTATGGACCACGGATAAGTAGGTGGGCGAAAATAAACCGGAAATGGTTTGTTGCTGTTAAGAGCGCGCTAAAGCGCAACTACAAACCAATTTCAGAGATTTTACATAGTCCATCAATGTGACAACTGCTGTAAGTTTGTGCCTGATGTCAATCTGTAAAAAAGGGCTTCACTCATTTGTGCTGAGAGAGCAAATGTTGATAGCTGATAGCTGACTAAATAGCAGAGACCAAAGCAGGTTTATCTGACCAGCGACCAACGATTTTGCCAATGACGGACATTTCCTGAACCAAACGGTCAAACTTTTCTGGAGTCAGAGATTGAGGTCCATCAGATAAAGCTTTGGCTGGATTGGGGTGAACCTCAATCATCAACGAATCTGTACCAGCGGCGATCGCTGCCAGTGCCATAGCTGGAACATACTCAGATTTACCCGTACCATGACTGGGATCAATCATAATTGGTAGGTGTGTGAGTGTTCTCAAGACAGGAATCACTGACAGATCTAAAGTGTTGCGAGTATATTTGGCATCAAAAGTTCTCACACCGCGCTCGCAAAGAATCACATTCTGATTTCCTGCTGCCAGAAGATATTCTGCAGCCATCAACCACTCATCAATCGTAGCTGCCATCCCTCGCTTAAGCAGCACAGGTTTGCCTTGAGCGCCTACCTTTTTGAGTAACGAGAAGTTTTGCATATTCCTCGCTCCGATCTGGATAATATCTGCAGTCTTAGCCACGACTGACAAATCGGCAGCATCCATCAGTTCTGTGATGACGCCCAAACCTGTAGCTTCACGAGCTGCTGCTAATAAATCTAAAGCACTTTCACCATGTCCTTGAAATGCATAGGGCG
>JAQYWP010001169.1 GCA_029379285.1 Rhizonema sp. PD38 | reverse complement strand
ACGCGATCGCGTGACTTTACGTGTGGATGGAGGTTTAAAAAGTGGTTGGGATGTGGTAATGGGAGCATTAATGGGTGCGGAAGAATTTGGTTTTGGCTCCATCGCGATGATTGCCGAAGGCTGTATCATGGCACGGATTTGCCACACTAATAACTGCCCTGTTGGTGTTGCTTCTCAGAAAGAAGAATTGCGGCGACGGTTTACGGGAATGCCAGAACACGTCGTTAACTTCTTTTACTTGATTGCTGAAGAAGTTCGCAGTCTCTTGGCACGCCTCGGCTACCGTGAGTTAAAAGAAGTTATTGGACGAGCTGATTTGTTAAAAGTCCGCGAAAACGTGCATCTTACCAAGACACGGGCGCTGAACTTGAACTGTTTGCGTGACTTACCGGAGACTATCACTAACCGCAGTTGGTTAGAACACGAGGAAGTTCACAGCAACGGCGTAGGTGTAGATGATCAATTGCTCGCTGATCCCGATATTCAAGCTGCTATTCAAGAGCAGTCTACTGTCACCAAGACATTAAAGATTGTCAACACTGACAGGACAGTAGGTACAAGGTTAGCAGGAGCGATCGCTTCTCAATATGGCGACAACGGCTTTGAAGGGCAAATCAATCTCAACTTTCAAGGTAGTGCCGGACAGAGCTTTGGTGCCTTTAATCTGTCGGGAATGATTTTGACGTTGTCTGGAGAAGCAAACGACTACGTAGGTAAGGGGATGAACGGTGGTGAAATCGTGATCAAGCCACCTGCTGATGCTACTTATGACTCTGCACAAAATGTCATCGTTGGCAATACCTGTTTATACGGTGCTACTGGAGGTGTCCTATTTGCTAATGGTTTAGCTGGAGAACGCTTTGCTGTGCGTAACTCCAAAGGCACAGCAGTGATTGAGGGGGCAGGGGATCACTGCTGTGAGTATATGACTGGTGGTGCGATCGTTGTTCTTGGCAAAGTAGGACGCAACGTAGGTGCGGGGATGACTGGTGGACTGGCATACTTCTTGGATGAAGAAAATCGTTTCCCTGAATTAGTTAACCGGGAAATTGTCAAACTCCAGCGAGTGATTACAGAAGCTGGCGAGAAGCAACTGCAAGAGTTAATCCGATCTCATGCAGAACGAACTGGTTCAGAAAAGGCGAAGAAGATTCTCCAACACTGGCAAGACTTTTTACCAAAGTTCTGGCAGCTGGTTCCACCTTCTGAAGCTCAATGTCCAGAAGCCGCTCCTCAGGAGGACTCCCAAAAGGACTGGTTCACCAACGCAGTGGTGGGGATAAACGCGGACAAAGACGGACAACCATTAGAGAAAGTCACTCACGCTCAAACCAAGACTTGAGAGCATTATGAGGCAGTTACTGAAGTTGGAAAGGTGGCGAAAAAACATTAAAACCGCCTCATAATGTGAAGTCTTCCGGACAGAGTATTCTGTTCGGAAGACTTGACGAATCAGTTCTACGTTTTCGTCTTGGAATAGCTGACAAAGATGAGATAGAGGGTAAAGAACTAATTTTCCTTCCCCTGCCTCTCCTGTTTATCAAAGAAACCTGGTTTCTTCGACCCTAACTGCCTTTATAGCGGTTCTCAGTTATATCTCATACACTCGCGCCGTCTCCAGATGCCCCTCTCCCAAGTTTGGGAGAGGGGTGGAGCGCGAATAGCGATCTGGGGGACTATGTATGTGATTTAAACTTGAACCGCTATAATTGAAACTTCTTGAGATATGAATTTGCTCTATTTTTAGGTAAATATACAGATTTCAATATTAGCTTTTAGTATAACTAATTACTATTACTGCTTTTTCGCTGAGATTACCTTTGGCTTTTTATCTAGCATTGGCTTTTTGACTATTGTCGTATTCGGCTCTTTATCTTGCAGTTCTAAAAGTTCTGGGATAGTGACAAAACGGTATCCCTGCTTCCTAAAAGTACTGATAATTTGTGGTAAAGCTTCCACCGTGTGGGAACGATTACCACCACCATCATGCATCAGTACAATACCACCGGGTTTTGCCTCTCGCATGACGTTGTGAATCAATCTTGGCACCGCAGGACGGCTGTAGTCTACAGAATCGGCTGACCACATAATGATCGCATACTTTTTGTTTCTAGCATAATCACCGACCCCATTACGCATGATCCCACCGGGTGGTCGAAACAGATTAGTTTTCACACCCGTGATTTGATTAATTAGGTCTGTGGTGCTATTAATTTCATAGGCAGCGGCTTGAGGATTCATGTAGTGATACCAGTGATGCCAAGTATGGTTGCCAATGACGTGACCTTCGGCAACAACTCGCTTCGTTAAGTCTGGATAACTCTTGATGTTCTGCCCAATTTCAAAAAATGTACCCTTGATATTATTTTTTTTGAGGATGTCTAGTATCTTAGCTGTTGAATCCAGCCAAGGACCATCATCAAATGTGAGAGCAACTACCTTCTCTTTACTGAGTTTAGCTTGCTCAATCGTTCCTCCTAAAAAGCGTGTGGGTACTGAATAAGAGATTCCCTTTGCTTTTGCTTCTTCCTGCCAAGTAGTTAACATTGCTGCCTTTAATTTCTCAATGCGTTGCTCTGTTCCTACTTGAGCTATTGTATCTTTTGAATTTATAGCCTGTCTGGTTTGAGCATCAGAGGCATTTCGATTTATAGGTAAAATCAAGCCAAGACCCAAACTCCCACCCAACGCAAATAACGCAATTAGTGTTCCTTGCGACCAAACAAACGACTTATGGTTTTCCACTTTATGGCTCCTTCACACGTGGAATTGTCAGTCACTGACATGACAGTACTTTATAGCACAGTTTCTGTAAATATTAGATACGCAGTTATTCTCTGGTAATCTCGAAAATTTAATTACAGATTAACAGAAATTTAGAAGATAACATAGCTGAGACAGGTTTACATGACAAATTATTGGTTGAAATAATTTAAAGA
>JAQYWP010001168.1 GCA_029379285.1 Rhizonema sp. PD38 | reverse complement strand
GTATAAAATATATTAAATATCCAGTTACGGACGTAGGGGCGTTCGCCTTCAGGCGTTCCCGTAGGGTAAGGCTGTTTGCCATTGAACGCACACATAATTAATTGATGTCTATTTATACAGTTTTTTTGAGTATCAAGCAAAAATTCCGGAATTTCCCGAGATAAGTCTGTAACCAATAAAGCTTATAAATTCCAATTTAGAGGGAACTCATGCCTGTTCTGTCGCCATCTATTAAAAACTTAGTCACAAATGCTATATTTACGGCAGCGGATCTGATTGACTTAGAAAAGAGTATTCAGTCTGGACGTGCAACAACAGAGGATGCAGTAGTGATCGCCACTCGCTATGTCGATACCTTGGAAGCAGGTGTAGGGAGTTGGCTCAAAAAGCTACTGCATAAACTGGATAGTAATGTTGATGTTGTAGAACCTATAGTTAATCTGGCAAGCGAAACAGCTTTGCTCAATGGGCAGATAACACTACCTGAAAGCGGACACAATTCGTCAGTTCGCTTAGTGCAGCGATCGCTCATTGCCTTAGCTAGCCGTACTCAGCAATTGGACTATATGTTGCCGCAGTATGGAGCAGATGGAGATTATGGTGAAGAGACAACCTCGTCTGTAAAAGCCTTCCAGCGCAAAAGTGGGCTGCCTGTCACAGGCAAAGTAGATGCTAAAACTGCTCAGCAATTAGATCGCTCTTTGCGAGCAACTAATGTACCGGGAATTCTCAGTGCTACCCCAAAAGACTTAGTTCATGCCGCCCAAGAACTGACAAAAGGAGATGTTGCCCTGAACTATGGCGTTCCCCAACCTTGGATTAATATCGATCCTAAGCACAACGTTCCTGTCGGTAAGCCCTTTGAATATTTAATTAATCGCTGGAAATGCAACCTGTTTGGTGGTAATGTACTGCACAAAGGCGGTTATGAACCCCCTTACTACGAAAATCAGGGTAAAGGTGAATATCCCAATGCCAATCAATGGTATAAGTGGAGTGACAAGTACGCTAAGAGCAATAACAATCACATCCACTTCCAGCTAATTTATGAAATACCTGCTGCAACTCTTGCAGAGGTTCAGAGAAGACAGAAAATTACCGAATTACTGACTCTAGTTCAAGCTGGTGATTTTGTCATGGTAGATCACCTTGGGAGCGGAATTCAAGACGGAGGACATACCCGTGTTGCCGTTGCTAACAATTTCCAAACCTTGCACACTGCGTCTTTTGCCCAAGCAACCTATGAGAAATCCTTAGTTCAACTTGAAGGCGTCGAACAACTTCTTAATGAGGAGAATATCTGGCTTTTGCGTCCAAATCTCAAGATGTAACGCCTGATGAATGCGGGCATATAAGCATCAGGCTCTGCTATCTTCTTTGGTGATAGAATCAATGCGAACAGACTGCTTCGCTAAATAAGGACAAAGTACTTCCGGCAATGATAGGTCGGAGTTTTCTCTTATCACTATAATTGGAAGATGCAATTAAGTGACCATTGAGCGTGTAACGATTTTCTGCTAGTACGTTTGCCGTCCTTTCTCTACAAGCGGTTGTCATCTGAGTTTTAGTGACGACTTTTCCATCTGAAGAAACTGACTGATATTGGTAGTAACCATTTTTGCCTTGCACTGAATCTGTATCTAAATATAGCGAAACTCCCTGTGATGAAGTAGCAATGGGTATCAAAGTTTCAGCATAAGATGGCAATATAGAAGATGAAAAAATTACAGAAGCGATCGCTAATTGTTTAAACATAATGGTTTTTTCCGCTTTTCTAGGTAGTAGCTTAACAAGATGAATGACTGAATGTAACCGAAAAATCTTGGGATGTTACTTATTTAAAAAGTCTGTAGGCTCACCGAAAATACGTGTTTTTAGCCATTTAAACTGTATAAAAAACATATGATTTTGTTCTACAGTATGAAATTCCTCACCTTGCTCTGCGTTTTCGCGCTGAGATATATAGTGAATACAGATTTGATAAAACTTTTGAGCGGGTTTCACCCTCTGTTGATAGTACACCACATTGTGGCGAACAGCTGAGGGGGTGACGCTCCTTTTAGTGCAAGATGCTTTCAAGGGAGGGGTACGTCGTTCAAGGCAACGTCTAAAAAGAGTGAGTAGATCGCAGTCCCCAAGCGAGGGCTAACCCTCTGTCTGCGGAGGGAGATGCTCCCTTGAACAGGGGTATCTGACCCTTCGCCCTTAATGTACCATTATCCGTTAAAATCCGCAATACAAGTGTATTCTTCTTGCTATGTAACAGGTCGTAGAATCGATGGTAATTTCAGTAAGCGATCGCTCGCTGCCGCCAAAGTTTCTGGCTTCTTGCTAAAACAGAAGCGAATAAAATCCTTACCTGCTTCTGGTTGAGAGAAAAAGCTGGAGCCGGGAACCACTGCCACGCCAATTTCTTTAACTAGATACTGAGCGAACTCTATATCGGTTTTGTAACCGAAGCGGTAGATGTCAGCCAACACGTAATAGGCTCCTTTTCGCACAAAATAGAAAATTCCGACTCTATCCAAAGTATGAAGTATACTATCTCGCTTTTGTACGTAAAGCTTTGCCAGTTCTTCGTAGTAGCTGACAGGAAGTTGCATCGCTGTTACCCCAGCTCGTTGTAGAGGTGCAGGAGCACCCACAGTTAGAAAGTCATGGACTTTGCGAATTGCCCCAGTTAATTCTGGATTTGCTAAGATGTAACCAACTCGCCATCCAGTCACGCTATATGTTTTAGATAAACCATTAATAGTAACAGTACGCTCCTCCATACCAGGCAAGGTAGCCATTGCTACGTGAGTCGTGCCGTCGTAGAGAATATGTTCGTAGATTTCGTCAGTAAATGCCAGCACATCTCACTCCTGGCAAAGTTCGGCAATCAGATTAGACCAGTCCGAAAACTTGCAAGCCGCTATATGCAAGGCTTTGAGACCAGTCCT
>JAQYWP010000195.1 GCA_029379285.1 Rhizonema sp. PD38 | reverse complement strand
GTCCAGCACCATAAGCACCTGGCGCTGAACCAAAAATGCGGTAGCGCGATCGCTCTGTTGCCTCTTGTAAACTGAAACCAAGTTCTGTCCAAAACTCAGTTTCTTTGCGAAATTGCGCGGCTATGGGGTTTTGTTCTGGCGGTTCATCCAACGCCACCACTGCAGCAACCGCTCGATCAAATAAATCAATCAAATTCGGAAAAGCATCTCGGAAGAAACCGGAAATGCGTAACGTCACATCCACACGAGGACGCCCTAAAACCGAAAGTGGCAAAATTTCAAAGTCTACCACACGTCGCGCTGTCCCATCCCATACAGGTTGTACACCAATTAAAGCCAACGCCTCAGCAATATCATCACCTCCTGTCCGCATGGCAGCAGTTCCCCACAACGATAACCCTAGTGTTTTTGGATACTCTCCATGTTCTTGGGTATAGCATTCAATGAGCGTTTCGGCTGCCTTTCTACCGATATCCCAAGCCGTTTCTGTAGGGATAGCACGAATATCTATAGAGTAAAAATTTTTACCTGTGGGCAGAACTTCCGGACGTCCGCGTGTGGGTGAGCCTGAAGGCGCACTAGGGACATACCTACCCTCAAGTCCACGCAACAAGTAGGTAATTTCTTGGTGGGTTTGTTGTAACGAAGGGAGGAGACTCGATTGTATCCAATTCAAGACAGTGGGGAGGATCAACTGCGTTGCGGAGTCAGTAATGCCTGAGGGACTTCCTTCGGCTAAGAGCGTTGGGGTTTCCCCAAGTCCCTCAAGTAACGTTGAGGAGGAGCCACTAATTTTAATAGAGAAGTCCTCGCTGTAGCTTCCATTAAAAGGAATTTCAGGGGAATCCCCCTCTGAAGACAAGTGGCTTTGGCGAGTGAGGAGTTTTTCTACCAGTTCAGCCGCATATTGTTCCAACACATCAACTGCATCGCCAACAGTGCGACAGGAGTGCCCTTTTTTAGCTAAAATCTGACAATCTTTAACTAATAACTGATTGCTAAAATCCTCTGTCAGAGGGTCGAAATCCAAACCAAAGTATAAAGCTAAAGCGCGGGTGAGTCCTGATGAATTACGATTGGGTGTACGCGCGATCGCCACAATTAAATCCCGTAACTGTCGCCCTTGAGGACACTGCCCAAAAATGTGCAAGCCATCGCGAATTTGAGCTTCTTTCAACTCACAAAGATAGCCATCAGCACAATTCAGAAAATTTTCGATTTCCGATTTTGCGGAAAGTTGGTTAAGAGAAAGGAGAGAAAGTGGTTTTTCCTCCAAGAGCGAGGTTATGTGGAGTTTTCCGACTGGGCCAATTTTGCCAGACGGATTTGGGGTGGAAATTTCGTTCGCTATAATCTTTAATTTCAAATCTTGGTGAAGATTTTCTTTGATCACCAATTCCTGAATGCGATCGCAAATAACTGGTAATCGATCTGGATCTAAACTCTGGGCCTCATAATACTCATCAATTAAATTTTCCAACTTTTGCAAAGAACCATAGAGTTCCGCACGAGTCATCGGCGGCGTCAAGTGGTCTAAAATCACCGCTTGAGCGCGACGTTTTGCTTGTGAACCCTCGCCTGGATCATTAACAATAAAAGGATATAAGTGAGGCAGTGCCCCCAAAGCCACCTCTGGATAACAATGACTCGATAAAGCCACACTTTTCCCAGGTAGCCATTCTAAATTTCCATGTTTCCCGACGTGAATCACCGCATCAGCACTAAAACATTTTCTGATCCAGTAATAAAGAGCCAAATAAGCATGAGTTGGTTCCAAATCTGGAGCATGATAATTCAAACTAGGGTCAAGATCATAACCACGCGCTGGCTGAATTCCTACAAACACATTACCCAGTTGAATTCCCGGTATGGGGAAATCCGGGTGAAGTGGGGGAGCTGAAGAATTCTTTTTGAAGCTGTTCTCCTCCTCTGCTAATCCCCAACGCTTTTCTATCGCCAACTGCACCGCTTCTGGTAAAGAAGCAAAATACTCTTGATACTCTGCTAAAGAAACACTTTGCTGCACAGGACGCCACTCCCTACTCTCCGGATCATTCGTCACAAAATTCGTGAGGCGATTAATCAACTCATCCCCATGTTCGGGTAAATTTTCCACCTCATACCCAGCCAATTGCAAAGCGTGGAGAATTTCAACACAACTTGCAGGCGTATCCAATCCTACACCATTGCCAAGGCGTCCATCTCGGGTGGGATAATTTGCCAAAATTAAAGCGACACGACGTTTTTGGGGTGGCTTTGAGCGCAGTCGAACCCAATGAGATGCTAGTTGTGCGACGAACTCAATGCGATCGCTCACCGGCTCATAAACCATCACATCCGTTTCTAAATGAGGATTACGGGTTTGCACAGTCTTAAAAGATACAGCGCGACTAATAATTCGCCCATCAACTTCCGGCAGCGCGACATTAATCGCCAGATCTCGGGGAGAAAGTCCTTGAAACTCTAACTCCCACTGCGACATAGATCCCCCACTCAGAATAACCTGCAACACTGGTACATCTAACTTCTGCCACAAGTCAACTTGAGGAGTTTCCGTATCCAACCGTGCCAAAGAAAAACTGGTAGTATTCAGCAACACGCCAATTTGTTCTGAGTCTTTAGGTTGGAAAAACTCACTTAAAAAAGAGCCGACACCAGCTTCACGCAACGAAGAAACAAACACTGGTATCGGTTGCATATTTTGCTTTGCCAAAGCTGTACACAAAGCATCAATAACCTTAGTGTTACCCGCTAAATAATGAGCGCGGTAGAAGAGAATACCTACTTTCGGGAAGTCGGAAAGTGGGGGTGTGAGAGAATAAGGAAGTTCCTCTTCTAAAAGCCACTCATACAACCCTACACGGGGAACTGCTTTTGGTGGTGGGGGATTGTATGAAGTTGACAGGCAAGTATCGGCGATAAATAGGAGAGCGTTGACAATATTTTCCACACCACCTTCGTTGAAGTAGCGCCATACCTGATTCACAGTACCTAGAGACAAGGTAGAGTGAGTGATGAGATCGGGATCAAGCCCGTCGTCCCCTGACATAACAATGAGGGTTGTACCTTTACTTTGCACAATTTCCTCGACGACTTCCAAACCATAACTCCAGTAGGAACGTCCTCCTAACAAACGCAGTACAATGACCTGGGCATGTTCCAAAACTTGCTCGGCATAGTTATCAATATTTATCTGTTGCTGCAATTGCAACAGGTTGGCAACTCTAAATTCAGGAAACGTGTCAGGCAACTTGGGAAGTGTCGCTGCCAGAGTTTGAATGTCGGTATCAGCAGCCGTAAGCAACACCAACGGAGCTGGTGTTTGTTCGAGAAAAATTACGCTTTCTGACTGAGGGTTCCATCCTCCCGATGTGGCATTTATACGATGCATAATTCTCTAAAAGTAGTTCATCTTGGATTGAGAAAGGACGGGAGGGGGGGGAGAGGAAACTGTAGCGGTAATCTAACACTCGCGTTGGGAGTATTTTTCTAAACCCACCTGTACATAAGAGGAAAGTGATTCTTGAGACTTTTTGATCATAAACAACTCACAAATAATAACGACTAATCCCCTAATGACTAATCATTTTACAATTCAATTTTTGTATCACGGACTGATTGTATCTTGTCAAGCGCCTATTGATTCACCACTACATGATCCATACGCGATCGCGGCAATGGCACAAGCTGCTGTCAATAACGGTGCCGTGGGAGTCAGGATTGATACTCCCTCACACATCAGGGAAGTCCGGCAACGAGTCACAGTGCCGATCATTGGGTTGTGGAAGCAATATACATTACACCTCAATTTCACCATGCTGCTGCTGTGGCAGAAGCCGGAGCAGACATTATCGCTATAGACGCGACGACTAGAAACCGATTTGGTGGTGAAACAGTAAAGGATATTATTGCTCAAATACATCAGTTGGGCAAACTAGTGATGGCAGATGTCGATACAATCGAGGCGGCGCTCGCTGCTCGTGTTGCGGGTGCAGATATTGTCGGCACAACTCTTTTTGGCTACACAGCTGCAACTCAACATCTGTCTCCCCCAGGCTGGGAACTTCTCACTCAGATGGTACAGCAATTAGACATTCCAGCAATTTGTGAGGGTGGTATTTCTTCACCTCAAATGGCTCGTCAAGCACTTGATTTAGGAGCCTACGCCGTTGTTGTTGGCACTGCTATTACTGGTATTGATTATCAGGTTAAAGCTTATATAAAAGAGTTATCGTCAGCATTTAGCCGTTAACATAAAAGCTATCAGCCGATAATCTTTACAAGAGTAAAGCCTTAGCTATAAAAGTTTGTACAATTTACTTGCAGGACTGACTGCTTACGGTACATTGCCTTCTGAAAAGAAATCACAGTTATTGAGAGTAATGTAGCATCTTGGCAACTATGCTATCTGATGGATGCTTACATAAATGTACTTTTTGATACAAATAATTTAATCGCGATTACTTACGAAAAAATTAGCTTGATATAAACTAAATGAATTTAAAAGCAAAGCGAGCCCGAAGGACAAGCCCCTTTGGGGCATCGCTGAATCTGTGCTTGTTCTGGGACTTACGCATCGAACATAAGTACTACATGCAATTTGGGTATTTCAGCCATGTTAAGCAGCTTGCGATGCCAAAGGCAACGGCTTAAGCCATATCGCGTTTGGAGCAAGTACATTAAGGTTATGCGAAGCGCCTGAAACTAATAAATATTGTATTTCACATTATGGTGATTTTGTACATTACGTAAGTCCTAAACTCTTATTTTTACAGCCTTTCTATATATGAAGTACTTCGGCTCAAAATTGCGTAGAAAGTTGAATCAGATATCGAAGTACCTTGACTCGCTGTGAGAAAGAACTTTTGAGCTATGTTTTTGGATCGTTCACAGAAGAGCTAATGTGTTCTGACAACTCAGTTCTTTCTTCATAAACTTTATCTGTAGCTTCAGTACTAAGTTGATTTAATAAAATCTTCTTCATTTTCCTGTTTTTTTGCCAGATAACACTTCATATAAATTTACGTATGTTTGTGGATTTTGTCTGAGAGATACCCAAGTTAGAAATAAGTTATAGCGATTCTCAATTAATTTGAACACAGACAGGCAGGGTTGCCGTGTACTGGATCGAAGGAGAGAACTGCGATAAATCCAAATTGAGTAATTGAGCTTTAGCAATCAATGTATTTGTAACTAATGCATTTATAGGCATTGTTACCACACTCACAAATTGCAAAGTGCAGATCTACTCGCATTAAATCAGAAAAAAATATTTACTATGAAGCGTTCTCTCACTAAATCAACAATTGCTGCGAGTCTAGTTTTGTCTGCTACTATCGTATCCCAACCTGCGATGGCTGCTCCTTTTAAGGTAACGATAGAAGCACCAGGTGTTCAAAAATCTAAGCTTACTAATAGTTCGTCTGGAGCAACAGGTGTTTTTGTAGAAAATTTTGACTTGGAAACTACAGGCTATAAGAATAATGGCTTAGCATTTGCTGGTGATCCCAAAATTGGCAGCTACGATAAAGGAGATATAGTGACAGCAAATCAGTATGGCGGTGTTGGTGGTACAGGAAAATTCTTGGTCGTCCAGCCAGGTCAAGCAGGAGCACCAGCAACATATACTCAATCGACTCTAACTCTAACAAATCCACAACGCTATTTCGGATTTTGGTGGTCAGCTGCAGACTCTAATAATGAATTGGACTTTTACTCGGGTAATAACATTTTAGAAAAATTTACAACTGCAGATGTCATTAATCTTGTCAATCAGCAGCCGAACCCTAAAAGCTACTATGGCAATCCGAATTCAAAATTTAAGGGTAAAGATTCAATAGAACCCTTTGCATTCCTAAACTTTTTCGCTGATCCCAAGGACAAGAATGTGACTTATAACAAAATTGTTTTCATCAACAAGAGTGGTAAGACTGGCTTTGAAACAGGTAGTCCAACAATAGCTCGTAGTTACCAGTCGGTGCCTGAACCATCTGCCTTACTTGGATTAGGTTTAGTTGCAGGAATTGGCGCGTTTTCACAAAAACGGAGAATTTTGAAGCAGGCTTAGCAAATATATTGCTGCTAAAATCCTTTCCGCAGACTGACTAACAGCATTTATAAATCGTTCGTAAGAATTATAGTGGTTCTCAATTGTATCTCGTACAATCTTGCCCTCACCCCCAACCCCCTCACACGGGTAGGTTTTTTACTTTTGGGTGAAGGCTTGACTTAGAGGACAAGGTGGGACAGTAGACAAGTCCGGAAAACCGAACCATGCTA
The DNA here is from genome assembly GCA_029379285.1 of Rhizonema sp. PD38. GTDB lineage: Bacteria > Cyanobacteriota > Cyanobacteriia > Cyanobacteriales > Nostocaceae > Rhizonema. The sequence goes on along the minus strand of JAQYWP010000195.1, from coordinate 4,653 downwards.
GGGTCGGTCCCAGAGAAACAAATTGGCTCACTAGCCTATTTTTCCGTTGAACAATCTTCCTTGTCTGCAAGTCTTCTCATCCTCCAAGTCTTGCCTCAACCGAAATATTGAAAACCTACCCTTGTCAGCCCCCAACCCCTCTCTCAATATTGAGAGAAGCTTGCTGAAGCGGTTGGAGTGAGGGCATTCTGTATGTAACTCAAACGATAAGTAATAGAAAAACCCGGTTTCATCAAGTAACCGGGTTTCTAACGTCATTGATTCTCACAAATTATTTGGGATGTGGGATTGCTATCTTTTAGAGAAGGTATACAGAATTAAACTATATTAAACGGTTAATTAAAGTGATTTCACTAATCATCATTTGTAGTGAAACATTTAATTGCTCATGCGTCTTTGGAAAACTATAATTTGATCGCCAACAACAGGGTTCCGCGCTACTAACCTGTTTTGAGTATCGATAATATCTAGATGGGTGAAGTCCAGTTCTTTAGAACGCTGCAGCATTTGTGCAGCTAATTTATCCTGTTGTGATTGTTCGAGTGTGTACCAATCATCATTAATCTTCATTGTCAGGCTACTTGTGCGGAAGTCAGCTTGAATAGACTGGATTAATCCAGAGGCAAAGCGATCGCTAACCTCCGCTACCTGATTTTCAATAGCTGCAATCAAAGTTTGTTCTGGTGTCAATATAACCGTTGGAGTTTGTGTTGGTATTGGTGTTGGAGTTTGTGCTGGTATTGGTGTTGGTTCCGGTTCTGGTAGCGACGGTTCCTTAGCCAGTGGCGGTGTTTCCTCCACTGGTAGGGTAGAAGGTGTTTCTATTTGGGGTGGAATAGTTATCGTTACAGGAGGTTCTTCCTGTGGAGGTGGAACATTTGCAATCTCTACAGGTTTTTTGGTGAAAATACTGGAACTTGTCCATACCAAAATCACAAGAATTCCGGCAATGACGCCTGTTAAAGTAGTGTCTAATAACTTAGCCGATAAATTTCTTGGCAATAAAGAGCGAATTTTAGCTAAAGCTTTACTCCACTGTAACTGGATCTGTGGCAAAAAACCGGGGGTTGCTTCAGAACCGGGAGGAGGTACTGTTTCCAGTTTCTCAGCTGTTGCTTCTAAAACCCCAATTGTCCCTCTCAAAATTTGGATAGCTTTAGCCTTCCAAAATGGCTGGACTTTCTGATAGGGTTTTCGGGCTTTTTGAGTTATCCTCTCAGTCATCTGTTGAGACTGATTCGCTTCCGGTTTGGGGGTTGAAGGTGGTAGGGAATTTTGATTGTCTTGTGACATGGAACTTTCACCGCTAGCAGCGAATCAAGGACAAATGACGTGACTTATGTTCTTTGCTGCCTCCTTTGCCCTAATGTATCACTAAAAGAGTTCTGAGGAGCCAGTGCTGTTCAAGGGAGCGTCTCCCCGAGTGAGAAGACGGAGAGTCAGTGCAGGATAAGAGCGTTGCTGAGTATAGTGTAAAGACTGAATTTGATGCTCTCGGCACTTGGGAAAAGGATTAATGCTACTTATGATTCAGTACAATTAATTCTTTGCTTCAGCTAAACTGCCTACATATTGAACTTAGTGAATTATGAAGCTCAAACGCCGTCAATTTTTATTTTTAAGTAGCCTGAGCGCAATGGGTGTGGGATTTCTGGGTTGTGCGGCTCGACAAAGCAACAATGCGAGTATTACTACACCAACCTCCGCAATCGCTGCAACTCCAACTAAAGAAGATTTGTTACTGCGTTTTGTTTCCGTATCTGATACAGGCACCGGCGAAACAACTCAGTATGCTGTCGCCAAAGCAATGAATGCTTATCACAGCAAAAATCCTTACGATTTAGTGATTTTGGCTGGAGATAATATCTATACGAATGGGGAGATGGAAAAAATTGGTGAGGTGTTTGAGCGTCCTTATGCACCTCTACTGAGTCAGAATGTCAAATTTCAAGCTTGCTTGGGAAATCACGATATCCGCAATGCTAATGGCGATTTACAAGTCAAATATCCTGGTTTTAATATGAAAGGACGCCATTACACCTTTCGTTACAATCAAATCCAGTTTTTTGCCCTAGATACTAACGTTAATGCTGATTGGAAAAATCAGCTTATCTGGTTAGAACAGGAGCTCAGCCACTCTGACGCACCTTGGAAAGTTGTATTTGGGCATCATCCAGTTTATTCATCTGGTATGTATGGCAGTAATCCCGCTTTTATTAAAACTTTGTCTCCCTTGTTGGCAAAACATAATGTTCAGCTTTACATTAATGGTCATGAACACAATTATGAGCGGACTAGTTCTATCAATGGCACAACTTATTTAATCAGTGGTGCTGGTGCAGATACTCGTCCTGTAGGACGTTCTGAGTGGACAGAGCATTCGGCTTCAAAGTTGAGTTTCGCTGCCTATGAAGTGTATTCAGATAAAATAGAAATTAGTGCGATCGGTACTGATAACCAGGTTTTTGATAGAGGTGTTATCTCACTCAAATTAGCTTAATTATAGTAGTTTGAGCAATTAGAGGGAAAATATTGTACGTTGGCTATTAAGTGTTTACAGCAAAGATATAGCAGTCCTAAATCATTGGTGAAAAATGAGATACCTGACTTCTTAAGAAATCGGGTATCTAAGACTTTAATATAGGATTGCTATAGATTGTTCAGAAATCATTCTTTGGAACGATATAAGTAAGTCGGCATAAATAAATGTAACTGGTTAGAATAGTTATTGGTCATTATAGTGCTTCTCGTTTAAGTCACATATATAATCCCCTCACCGCTCTTAGCATACACCCTTCTCCCAAACTTGGGAGAGAGGCTAGGGGTGAGGGCGAGAATCTATGATACACAACTGACAATCCCTATAGTCAAAGCACAAATGACTAAGAATTAATGATAGTAAATATACTTATCTATAATCATACCGACTTAACACAAAGATGAAAATCAAGCGTCTCAAAATAACTTCTTTCCGTAGAATCGGCGATTTGACGCTCTTATTTGATGAAAACCAGCCTACTGTACTGCTGGGAATCAATGGAGTAGGGAAATCAAGTATTCTTGATTGTCTCGCTATTCTCTTGTCAAAGTTTACAGGAAGAATTCAAGAGAGTCTTGATTCTACTCGTTCTTTAAGCGAACAAGACATAATGAATGGTAGCGAACAAACGGATATTGAAATTACAGTTTCTCTTGATGAAGGAAGAGAATTTACTTGGTTAGTTAATAAGCAGAAAGAAGGTAGTAAATCAGCCAAAAGCGCAGGTAAAATCCGTTTGGAGGCTATCAAGTCTATATTATTGGATATAGATGATCAACGCTTGCAACAACTGAATCGTAGTCAAGATTTGACAAAAGCATTATCGCAAGTTTTTGCTCAGATAGAAGCTGATGATGTAAGTAAAGATAGTGTAGCTTCATTAGAAACTGCTGTTGATTATATTCAGAGTCAGTTGGTTCAAAATGAGAATGCCAGTATTCCTGTGGCAGTTTACTATCCAGTTAATCGTGCTGTTCTGGATATGCCTCTGGAGATTACGGCAGATTATTTAGTAAAGCAAATTAATGCTTACGATCAAGCACTGACTGGAGGCAGAATTGATTTCAAAGGTTTCTTTGAATGGTTTAGAAAGCGAGAAGACTTGGAGAATGAATTGCGGCGAGATAACCCCGGCTATCGAGACAAGCAGTTGGAAGCAGTGAGAAGAGCGATCGCTTCGTTGCAACCAGATTTTTCAGATTTACGAGTGGCGCGATCGCCTCTGCAAATGACTGTCAAAAAACAGGGACAGGAATTTATCGTCAATCAACTATCAGATGGGGAAAAATACTTGCTGGCAATGGTAGGAGATTTGGCAAGGCGCTTGGCGATCGCCAACCCTGGTGATCAAGATCCACTCCAAGGAAGCGGTGTGATTTTAATTGATGAAATTGAACTGCACCTGCATCCAAAGTGGCAACGGCAAATTATTCCCGCTTTAACAAGAACATTCCCCAATTGTCAATTCATCATCACCACTCATTCGCCACAAGTAGTGAGTCATGTCAAACCTGATAGTCTTTACCTTCTACAAGCGACATCTGATGAAACTGTTGTTCAACAGCCGGAAAGTTCCTTTGGTAGAGATAGCAATAGTATTTTAGAAGACATTATGGGTGTTCCAGAACGCCCACCAGAAATCCAAGATAGTTTGCGTGATTTATTTAGAGAGATCGAACGGGGAAATCTCAATAGTGCTCGCCAATTGCGTAAAGATTTAGCGGACGAAATCGGCGAAGACGATCCAGAGTTTGTGAGGGCGGATGTACTGATTCGGCGTAAGGAAATTCTCAATCGATGAAACATATTAAAAAAAGTCAAGAACCGAGTAGCTTGACTCAGTGGAAGCAGAAGCTTGGTAGTCGCACACCTGATTGGAAATCCTTTAGCCAACCAGTAAAAAACGAGGTGTACCAATCACTACTACAAGAGCAAGGATACATCTGTTGCTACTGTAGTAGACCAATCAGTCGCCAGAATTGTCATATCGAACACTTCAAACCCAAAAGTGTTTACAGAAACTTGACATTTGACTACACAAATCTTATAGCTTCCTGTCAACTCAGATCTTGCACCTACCGAATAAACCCGTAAAAAACAAATAAAGAGAACAA